>JANONN010000191.1:0-5682 GCA_031420835.1 Ignavibacteriales bacterium
GGTTTGGAGAAGGAGGGTCTTTGCTGCCGCAGCAACGATGACAGTTGCCATCGGATCATTCTGGCTTTCGACGCACTCATCAGACCCGGCATGGCAAGTCACCACGCTTAAAGGAACACCCCGCGTTGGCTCATCAGATCAACTGAGTTTGCCAATGCTCAAGGTTGCCGAGAATGGAGTAATTCGCGTCGGGGAAATGCTGGAGACTGATGAGACCTCACGTGCGAAGATTTTTGTTGGGTTAATTGGCCATGTGGAAGTGGAACCACTCTCTCGGTTGCGACTCCTTCAGGCACGTTCAACAGATCATCGGCTTGCGCTCGATGTTGGAACGATTCACGCGCGCATCTGGGCGCCCCCACGGCTCTTTTTTGTGGAAACACCATCAGGGACCGCCATTGATCTTGGTTGTGAGTACGTGCTACAAGTTGCAGAGGACGGCTCAGGCATTCTTCGCGTAACCTCTGGCTGGGTAGCGCTTGAGCTTGCCGGTCGGCAGTCCATTGTTCCTGCAGGAACAGTGTGTGAGACTCGTCCCGGTATTGGTCCCGGTACACCGTACAAGGAAAGTGCTACTGAGGAGCTGCGGCATGCACTAAGAGAATTCGATTTCTTCTCCGGTGGAAGTGCATCCATCACGCAAGTGCTCTCTACTGCGCAACAAACCGATGCCCTCAGTCTCTGGCATTTGATTCCACGAGTTTTCGGTCCGGATCGCGAGAGTGTCGTTGATGCGCTCATGGCGTTGGTTCCTCCCCCCGCCACGGTGACGCGAGAAGGAATCCTAAACAACAACCGCACCATGATGCAAGAATGGTTCGATGAGTTCGGGATTCGTGGACCCTGGTGGAAGGTGTGGCAGTAGTTATATGGTTCTTTCAACGAATTGATTGTACCGCCCATGCAGTAATCCCAGGGCTGATCAAAAAGCTGTGAAGGAGTTGTCGGGGAGGATGTGCGTTGGAACTCCTGAACGACGGGAGTCCCTGCACACTGCCTACCCGACAACTCCCTTGTAGCACTGGGAAATAGCGGGCATCGCAATTCTCTTTTCAGACCGTCTCAGGCTTTCTCCACCGGCGCGGCATGGAAGATTGCGACTGTACCGTTTTGTGGGTATATTGAAGCTAAAACGGAACAGAACATTGAACGAGGACGCCTTGGTTACGATTACTACTCAGAGACTTCAATCTTTATATGACCGCTTCAATGGCAAGCGAATTGCTGTTGTTGGGGATGTCATGCTTGACCGCTATTTTTGGGGCTCTGTTTCCAGAATCTCGCCAGAAGCTCCAGTGCCGGTGGTGGAAGTTGCTTCCGAATCGACCCGCCTGGGGGGCGCAGCGAATGTCGCAAATAACGTTGCATCTCTTGGTGGTATCCCCATGATGATCGGAGTCATCGGCTCGGATGAAGGGGGAAAATCGCTCAAGAAGATTATAACAGAAATGGGATTTCCCACGATAGGGATCGTGACAGATCCAACCCGACCCACGACAGTAAAGACACGCTTGATTGCCCATCATCAACATGTCGTGCGAATTGATCAAGAAGTCAAGACCGATGTTGGCCCAGATACTCTTTCGAAAATCCTCGATATCCTAAAACGGGAAATAAAGACGTTGGATGGTATCATTCTTGAAGACTACAACAAAGGAGTGATTGTCAAAGATCTCATCCATGAGATCATTTCATTGGCGAGGAGCAACGGGAAAATTGTGACGGTCGATCCAAAGTTCAACAACTTTTTCGAATACAAGAATGTCACAGTGTTCAAACCGAATCGTAGCGAGACAGAGGCTGCCCTAGGGTGCCGTTTACAGGATGAAGCGGGCGCTGAAGCGGCAGCATCAGAAATGCTCAAACGACTCGATGCAGAGAATGTACTTCTAACGCTTGGAGAGAAAGGAATGATCCTGTTTGAAGCTCAGGGAGAAGTGACTCATGTTCCAACACAGGCTAGAAAAGTGGCAGATGTGTCGGGGGCGGGCGATACGGTGATCTCGACGCTGACCATGGGCTTAGTGGCAGGAGCAACGATGAAGGAAGCGGCCACGTTGGCAAACTATGCCGGGGGAGTCGTGTGCGGGGAAGTCGGCATCGTTCCAATTGACAAGGCTGGTCTTTATGAAGCGGTGCTTGAACAAACAAACCATCAAGCGGATGGACGCTAATGGGAAGCATCGTCAGCAGAGATGAATTGAAGAACATCCGTTTGCGCCTCAAGCGGGAAAAGAAACGAGTTGTTTTCACCAACGGCTGCTTCGATATTTTGCATAGGGGACATATTGAGTATTTGGCGAAAGCAAAGTCGCTTGGGGATGTTCTGGTTGTTGGCGTGAATTCGGATCAGTCGGTTCGCAGAATCAAAGGTCATGCGCGGCCGATTGTTGAAGAGGACGACCGTGCAACAGTGATCGCGGCTCTTGCAGTGGTGGATTATGTATGCATGTTTGACGAGGACACTCCGCTTGAATTGATCAGCGCCATCGTGCCCGACATTCTCGTCAAAGGATCAGACTGGCCTATCGAAAAAGTCGTAGGACGAGAAATCGTTGAAGCGGAAGGGGGAAGGGTTCAGACGATAGATTTTGTTCCGGACCGTTCCACAACAGGTATTATTAGGAAGATCCTCCAAACTGCAGCGGTGCACTCATAAGTGCGGTTCATTGTGATCTCGAAAGGCAATGTGGCGGCACGCAGAGAATAACAGATCGTGAAACGCTTCTTCCGAACCATATATTACAGTGGCATCATCGTTCTCTTTCTGATCGTCGCTCTCGTCGGTCTTACCCAGACAAAGACGTTCCGGTCATACCTCCACACACGCATTCTTGAAACAGCTTCTCGAGAGCTTACTGGCACCGTAACCTTCGGTGAAATTCGTGGGAACCTCCTGACCGGCGTGCGAGTCGATTCGATCGCCGTTCATCAGGAAGGCCAAGAACTCCTGAGGGTGAAGAGGGCGGAAGTTCGATACGATCCCTTTGGGTTTCTTTTCAACCGCGTCTCGCTGACAAGTGTGAAACTTATCGAACCTTCAATCTCGGTGTTTCGCTCGCTCAACGGAAGTTGGAATATCGAGCGGTTGGTCAAATCATCTCCCACTGACACGGTCCCCTCGGCGTGGGTCTATGACCTGAAGAATGTAGAGATAGAGAACGGGACGGTCGTGTTCAGAGACTCACTCTCACCAAGTGTCAATCAGGACTCCTTGAGAGACGCAATTGACTATTCTAACATCACGGTGACATCGCTCAATCTTTCCACCGGTGTCCGTGTTACTCCAACGACTTATTCGTTGGATATTCGGAGGCTTGCCTTCCAGACCGAAGAGCCGGAGTTTTCGGTTCTCCAGTTTAGCGGAAGATTTCTTCTGACTCCTACCGAGGCAACGATCACAAGAATGGCAATTCGAACCCCAGGCTCCAGCATACGACTGAATGCCCGGTTACAAAACATCGATCTGCTGCACGTTTCTCACCTTGAGGATTTCGAAGAAGTCCGAATCACTCTCGACCTCGACGCTCAACGAGTAGACTTTTATGAATTACGACAACTCGTTTCCCCTTGGATCGATTATCTTGAGCGCGATGCGTCCATTAGACTTGTTGCGAACGGCACGTTTGCGAACCTTTCCATCGACGATTGCGTACTGGAGACCCCTCAATCAAAGCTAAAAGCTACCGGCATTGTCTCCAATCTTCATAAACCCGAAGACCTTTATCTGAGTATTACGATTCCGAAGAGCCACATAGATCCAGACGATATCCTGCTTCGACTTCCGGGATTGAATCTACCCGATCTTCGTTTCCTGGAGGGATTTGATGTTGCACTTCAGTTCGAAGGCCGCGCAGATCTTTTTACCGTCAAAGCTGAAGGTGAGCTCAAAGCAGGCAATGTTACCATCACAGGAAGTCTAAACAATCAGCACTCGCCGTTGACCTATGAGGCCGCCATCACCGCGACAAATCTTAATGTCGGAGCCCTTGTGAACAATGAGGACTTTGAGAGTAAGCTCAATGTTCGCTCAACCATCACCGGCTCTGGGACTACTCTTGCCAATGCGACGGCGTTGATGCGAATGGAGGTCGATACATCGGAGTTCATCGGCAAGCAGATCCGCCCTTCTATTATCATTGCTGACCTTGCCAATCGTACTCTTCGCTCCCGTATTTCGCTTCAGACCGTACCAATGCGAGTGGACGCGTTGACCGAAATGAAGTTCTACGACGACTCAACGGCTATTCTGGTGCAGGGTCGCGTGAACTCATTCGACCTCGTTGATCTGCTCAAGAAAAAGCGATACGAAAGCGACATTACATTCGATTTCAAGCTCGCGTCGAACGGATTTCATTTTGAACAGAGCCGCACCACCGCCGACGTGAAGTTCCTTCGCTCAACGTTTGCAACGCACGAATTTGATGGCGGCGCAATTTCAATCACTGCCGACTTCGAAGATCCGAGCGTCAAACGCCTCCGCTTGATTTCATCTGTGGCTGATCTTGACGTTATAGGATCTTTTTCGATTGACGCGTTCGTGCAGAATATTCAAAACGCTGTGGAAGTAGCAGAGCAGGCAATTCGGCATCGAGTTGAATCGCTTGACACGTTACGTGGATTTGGTCCCAAGGCTCGATCAACACAACCGAGACAGTTCGTTGCGCAAATCCCGCAACTGCCTGAGCGAGTCGATGCTCACTTCACAGTCAAGATTCATGATTTTGAACCGATTGGAATCTTTACGGGTATTGGACTTGCCGGCGCTGTGGAGTCAAAAGGATATTTGACCGGAGATCTTAACGATCTTCAGTTCTCCGCCGAAAGCTCCGTGGAATGGTTTCAGTACAGAGATGAGAATGTTCTGGTAACTGCGTTCGGTGGGACAGTACGTCAAAGCCTGAATCATTTGAAGCGAGTTCAGACACTCGATTCCGTTCAACTCGATTTCGACCTAAAACTCAAACGGCTCACTGTTAATGAGACTACTGTGAGCGATCTTCGACTTCAGGTTCTTGGAGAACCAGAGCGCAATCACTTGAGCGTATCGATGCTCATAGACTCACTCGTCAATGTCGAGGCTCGAGGTACAACGGTCTTTGTGGGGAGATCGTATGCGATCGCGATCCCAGCAATGAAGGTTTCCGTTCAGTCGTTCAATTACGAAAATGCCGATACCGTGCAAATTGTTCTGGGACGTGACGGTTACCGGGTTGACCAATTGAATCTCCGCCGCGAAGTAGAAGAGTTTCAGGTACATGGGTATTTCAATCCATTTGGAGTTTCAGACATAGAAGTACGAGTCCTGAATGTATTGTTAAACAATGTTCGGCATTTCACACGCGATTCCGCCACCGTAGAACGGTTCCGTGATCTTGGTGGCATCTTCAGTGGTCGTTTGTTGTTTCGTGGTAGCTTCGACCACCCCAACATGATTCTTGAAACAACCATTGAAGGACTCCGAACAAAAGAAACTGTCCTCGGAGGATTGAAGGCACAGATTTCTTACTTCGAGAAAATGCTGAAGGTGAATGCCGAGCTTCGAAGCACGGCAGAGGAACCCGGTATTACTCCCGAACTCATCGTCGCCGGGACTCTCCCTTATGACTTGACATTACGTGGGACGAGGGATAAAGATGTTGCCGGTGAACTCGATGTCACCGTTCGCTCAAAGGGCGTGCG
>JANONN010000192.1:0-4205 GCA_031420835.1 Ignavibacteriales bacterium
CGATCGGATACGATATCTTGTAACGTTTGATAAAGGGCGTCACGACATCCCACCCATTCTCGTCAAGCGAAATGCCCACAATCTCCAACCCCTTATCTTTGTACCGATCGTACACCTCAAGGAAGCCGGGGATTTCGGCACGGCACGGTGGACACCACGTTGCCCAGAAGTTCACCATAACCACCTTCCCCTTCATCTTCGAAAGCTGGAAGTCCTTTCCATCTTGCGTCTTGGACGTAAAGTCGGGCGCCTTCTTCTGTGCGAAAGCCGTAACACCGATCAACAACAGTGCAACAAGGCTCATCATCTTCATGCAGATTCTTTCCTCTCCATTGAGTTCAACAAGAAATTGTGGACGCTAATATAACAAGAAAGAGAGAGAAAAGTTTCCCAATTCGGAGGTCAAAAAATCAGAAGTCAGAAGTCAGAGGTCAGAAGTCGGAAGTCAGAAGGAAATTCCTGAGCGAAGTGAAAGGTCAGATGCCGGGAAGCTGATCTCTGACCTCTGATCTCTGACGTCTGATCTTTGACCTCTGGCCTCTGACCTCCGATCTCTGACTTCCGTCTTCCTTGCATTTCCATCGTTTTCTCAATACTTTCTTTCCGTCGCAATGAAGAAACGAACTTTTGTAGTGGGCATTGACGGTGGAGGAACAAAAACAGCCGCCGAGCTTTGCAATGATCGGGGTGAAGTCATGGTCACTGCACAAGGCGGACCCTCCAACTTCCAAGTTATTGGGGTAGCGCGCACTTCTGAAGTACTATTAAGAGTCGTTCAATCATGTTGCTCCAAAGCGGGAATTCCCGTGACGAGCCTCCGGGCTATTGTTGTGGGACTGACTGGCGCGGGGCGAAGCTCTGATCAACGAACGATGAAGTCCGGTTTGCGTCGGCTCGCAAAGTCGAGTGGCGTGCAGCTTCCGCGAACCGTCATCCAAAGCGACGCAACGATTGCACTGGAAGGAGCTTTTTCAGGAGAGGCGGGAATCATTGCGATCGTCGGGACAGGCTCGATTGCCTTTGGAAAAGATGAAAACGGAACGCTGTTTCGAGTTGGTGGATGGGGACGGATCATTGGTGATGAGGGGAGCGGCTATTCGATTGGGCGCGAAGGTCTCCGAGCCGTTGCACGTGAGTTGGATGGCGGACATTTGACAACGAAGCTCACGAAGCTCTTTGCCCGAAGGTTCGGGCTGAAATCTCAGAAAGAGATCATCCATCAACTTTATCAAAAGAACTTCGATGTTGCTTCGCTCGCACCGCTCGTGCTTAGGGGGGCTCAAGAGCGGGATAAGGTCGCGCTCGAAATCGTGAAGCAATCGGCCAACGAACTTGTCTCTACTATAGATGTGCTCATTAGAAAGATGAAACGCTCGGGGGAGATCTCTCTTCGGAAAATTCCACTTGCCTTCGTCGGGACACTCGGGATCACGGAAAGCGTCTATCTTACGGCTCTTCGCAACGACATCCGCCGCCTTCCGTCTGTTGTTTTGCGCCGCCCAGACTGGCCGCCGGTGCATGGCGCTTCACTCATTGCGCTCTCCCTCGTAGAAAAAGGTTTGCTCAACAGATGATCTTCCATTCTTTCCTTACCGTTTCGCTTCTCATTCTTCTTCACGTTAGTACTCTTGCCTTCCCGCTCGATGACGCCGCCGATCTCGCCAACCGAAAGAAGGACGCGTGGGTGGAGAGAATCTTGAAGCAAATGAAGTTAGAGGAGAAGGTCGCACAAATGGTCTTTGCGCGAGCGGAAAGTGGGTACTTGAGTCGAGATGATGAGCGATGGGTTTATTTGGAACGGATGGTGCGTGAGCGGAAGATCGGTGGCTTTGTGTTCTTTGCGGGCGACGTGTACGAGTATGCGGTTCAGGCGAACAAGTTGCAGTCGCTATCCAAGGTGCCGCTGCTGATCGCTGCGGACTTTGAGTTCGGGGCGGCAATGCGAGTTCGTCGCGCAACCTTGTTTCCGCGTGCAATGCTGATCGGTGCGACCAGGAATCCGCAACATGCATATGATGTCGGCAAGATTACGGCTCGTGAAGCAAAAGCACTTGGCGTCCATCAAGTGTACGCGCCGGTGGTGGATGTAAACAACAATCCGAAAAATCCGGTTATCAATACGCGTTCGTTCGGTGATAATTCCGCGCTCGTTTCTGAAATGAGCGTCGCGTTCATCAAGGGGATGCAGGAAGAAGGAGTCATTGCGACGGCGAAGCATTTTCCAGGTCACGGCGACACGGATATTGACTCGCATTTGGATATGCCCGTGCTGCCGTTTTCGAGTGAAAGGTTGGATACACTCGAGCTTGTTGGATTCCGCAACGCCATTGACGCCGACGTCAAGTCGATCATGGTTGCGCATCTCGATGCGCCGCTCATTGACAGCATGCGGGGAGTTCCGGCCACGTTGTCCTTTCCCATCAGCACAACGTTGTTGCAGGAGAAGCTTGGCTTTCGTGGTTTGGTCGTGACGGATGCAATGGAAATGCGGGGCGTAACAAAAGCGTACTCCACTGCCGAGGCCGCCGTCCGTGCCGTGAAGGCGGGGAGCGACCTTGTCTTGCTGCCGCCCGATGTTGATGTTGCAATTGACGCGATCGTGAAGGCGGTAAAGCGAAAAGAGATTACGATTGACCGGATCGACACGTCTGTGCGAAAGATCCTCGCCGCAAAGAAGTTCGCGGGGCTTCACAAAACAAAATTCATTGATGTGGACAATGTCGCCAAAGTAGTTGGCGCGCGCGAGCACAAGTTACTCGCCAAGCAGATCGCACGAGAGGGCATAACGGTTGTTAAGAATGACTCCCTGATCCTTCCGTTAGAAAAGAACGCTGTGAAGAAGATCGTAACCGTGGCAGTGGGAGATAATGAAGACCCAAGCACGGGGATCTACTTTCGCTCTCTGGTGCGACAACGCGGCGTGCGTGTGGAGGACCATCGCGTTGATCAGCGGAGCAACAAGTTGGAGTACGACAGTGTCTTAGCGCGCGCAGCAACAGCAGACATCCTACTGATTCACATGTACGTCCGCACCCGCTCGGCACAAATGACGGGTTTCTTGCAGCCGCAGCAGATCGAGTTTCTCAACAATGTCATGAAGCTCGCGAAGCCGACCGTGGTTGTCTCGTTGGGAAATCCATACATCATCGAAGCGATTCCCAGTGCGCAATCGCACGTTGTTGGGTACAGTGAGGCGGATGCGGTGATCGAATCGGCTGTGGAGATTCTCTTCGGCGAAACGCCATCGAAGGGAAAGATGCCGATCTCCTTGCCGGGGTTCTTTGCTTACGGTGACGGAATCGAATTGCCAAAAGTCTCGCTCCGTTACGATGACCTGGAGTTTGCCGGATTCGATCCAATGAAAATGAAGAAGGTTGATGATGTGTTGAAAGATGCGATAGCGGACTCTGCCTTTCCAAGCGCAGTTCTCCTTGCCGCTCGCGATGGTGTGGTTGGATATAACAAAGCATTCGGAACGTTCGACTACGATCCATACTCGCGCTCCGTTGAAACGAATACAATCTACGATCTCGCATCGGTTACGAAAATTGTAGCGACGACCAGTGTTATCATGAAACTGACAGACGAAGGGAAAATGAAGTTGGAAGATCGGGTTGCGACGTACATCCCACAGTTTGCGCAGAATGGGAAAGACACCATTACGATCTACAATCTCATGGTGCATAACAGTGGTCTGCCAGCGTGGCGGAAGTTCTATGAGTTCTGTACGACAACTCAATGCGTGCTCGATTCGATCTATGCGTCGCCGTTGGTGTACACAACAGGAGATACGACCATCTACAGCGATCTCGGATTGATCACGGTCGGCAAGGTGATCGAGAAGGTCGCCGGAACGACGCTCAATCGGTACGTGGATTCGGTGTTCTTCAAGCCGCTGGGGATGTCGAGCACAATGTTCAATCCGCCGGCATGGCTACAGAATCGTATTGCCCCGACGGAAGTGGACACTCATTGGCAGAAAACGAATCGCGCCATTCGCGGGCGAGTGCATGACGAGAACGCCGCGGTGCTTGGCGGTGTGTCGGGTCATGCCGGGTTGTTCTCCACGGCATCCGATCTTGCGGTGATGATGCAGATGCTGCTCAATGGCGGAACGTATTCCGGAAAACGATACTTCAAAGAAGAGACGGTGAGGCAATTCACGACGAGGCAATCCGAGAAAAGCAGCCGGGCGATTGGATGGG
>JANONN010000193.1:0-10044 GCA_031420835.1 Ignavibacteriales bacterium
TCTATCGCGAAACAACAGGGAAAGAACTAAACTTAAGAGTTGAGGAGGATCCGCTTCTACGGAAGATTGCAAGGGAGGCTAAGGAGGAAGGTGATATGCACCATAGTGCGGCAAAACGTGAAAAGTTATTTGAAGGAGACAAGAAGGTCCGACCAAATGAAGAGGCCATTAAGAAGATGCTTGGCGCGCCTCCACGATCTCCACACTTGCAAGACGAACTCAAGCAGTTGTCGCAAGGAGAGACCGTCAACATTACCGATTCCTGGAAACTGAACTCGCTGAGCAGGTCATCACACGAATTGTATGGCGGAATCTCTGAGGCGATTATTCACCCCAAAGAAAAGAAATTGTCGCTGACCATCATATCAAGCACCATCACACGACAACACTTGACATCACCACCACATCTTCATTCGGTCAAGCAAGAGATCTACGATTTTTTCCAGCATGTGAATCAGCAAGATTGGATGAAACCGTATCTTGCCTTCGTTGCGACAATAGAGTGTACCTGCTGTGAGTTGATTGATGACCCATTTGCCGGACCGCAAATCCAGAACCTGCTGAAGGCAGAAATCACGACTAAAGAGCTTCTGCAGAATCAAAACCGGTTCTTCAATGCCGGGGAATTACGAACCATTCTTCTTTCGTAATCGTTAGTTAGACTCCCGAAGTTTTGGAAACTTCGGGAGTCTGCGCCGGTTGATAACCTTACGCACGTTGAGTATATTGCTATTGCGACTCAGTGAAATGAGCACCAAGGAGACAAAATCCGAAAATAAGTCATCTCCACCTCTGTTCAAGAAACCACTTCAATCTTCTAATAGTTGAATAACGGATGTTACGCAGGAAGGAAAAGAAGAACTGTCATTCCCGCATGTTTTAGGCGGGAATCTGTAAAATGGATGCCCGACTAAGGCATTCGGGCATGACATCCTTATTTTTGTGAGGCATAATTTTGGTCTTGCGCAACATCCGTAAATAACAACCGAATTCTCATGCGCACAATAGTAATTCTTCTCATCTCAATCTCCGTTTGCACTGCCCGCCAGACTGATGTCGGTCTGGCTCAACAGCCCGTGGTGGATCGGGCGAGCACGCTTGAGCTTCAAGGCAAATTCAACGAAGCCGCTCAAGTGTTGGACGGCGCACTCAAGAACACATTGCTTACACCATCGGATCGCAAGACGTTGCAATTTGAACTTGACCGTCTCGATCGTATCCGCAAAGACTATCCACTTACACAAGAACGGCTGTTTGAGATCTTGCAGCAATCGGTTAAAGACCTTACGCGTGCAGAGTTCGACCAATGGGTGGCTGGTGGGCGCTTCGACTCACGCACCATCGATGGCGCGACGTACTTCATGGGCTCAAGCCGGAGTAACTTGTTCTTCCGTCATCCAGACTTAAACGCTCGCCGGATCAACGCGCCGGATGAATCACAATTCGAGGCATCAACACTTCTTGCTGTCACGACCATCACCCATGCCGCACAGCAAGGTAAAAAACCGTACGTGCTGCCTAAGCGATTCAAAAACACAATGACCGTAACACTGAAAGCGGATGCCGTGCCTGCGGGAGAAACCGTGATGGCATGGCTCCCCATCCCGCGCAGTTTTCCGCATCAACAGGAATTCAAGATTCTAAGTTCTTCAAGTCCCGTGAAGAGTGTTGACGCGGAAGAGTCGGCGATTCGTTCTGCGTACTTCGAGCAGACGGCGCGAGCAAGTGAACCGACGGAGTTCAATATCGAATACGAATATACGGGTTATGGCGTGTGGTTCGATCCAAAACCTGAGGCCGTCCGTCCTTATCAACCCAAGGATCCTGCCGTTGTCGTTTACACAAGAGAAGTCGCCCACGTTGTTTTCACCGAACGCATCAAGAAACTTTCTCATGATCTTGCAGGTGGTGAACCAAATCCGCTTCTGAAGGCGAAAAGATTCTACAATTGGATCAGCGAGACGATCAAATACAGTTACGCAATCGAATACTCAACCATCCGAAACATCAGTGAGTATTGTGCGCAGAAGGGATACGGTGATTGTGGTCAGGCTGCGCTGCTGTTTATTACGCTCTGCCGCTACAACGGTATTCCCTCGCGATGGCAGTCGGGGTGGCTGACGATTCCCGGTGGAAAGACGATACACGATTGGACAGAAATCTATGTCATGCCGTACGGTTGGATACCGGTTGATCCATACATGGGCGTCTTTGCGATGCAGTACTTCAGCGGTCCGATGGAGCAAAGAAAGACGATTCGCGATTTCTATTTTGGGGGACTCGATCAGTATCGGATGGCGGCCAACAGCGATCATAATCAAGAGCTGAAGCCGCCGAAGAAATCGTTTCGCTCAGATAATGTTGACTTCCAGCGTGGGGAATTGGAATATGGCACGACGAACATCTACTTCGATAAGTACTCGTTCGAGCTGAAGGTAGAGGAGAAGGAGTGACCGAAAAATAAGGTGCGACGCACTTCCGAAAGTGCGTCGCACATTTTGGCCCGTCCGGCGTAAATCGTCGAGTGTAAGCAGGAGAATGCGACTATGTGCCGAAACATCAAAACGCTCCATAACTTTGAACCTCCGTCCACGAGGGAAGAGATTGAAGCCGCATCGCTGCAGTTCGTTCGGAAGATCAGCGGCTTTCAAAAACCGTCGCAGGGGAACGAACGTGCGTTTGAGAAAGCGGTCAAGGAGGTCGCTCGCGTGGCGCATCGGCTTTTAGACTCGTTGGAAACAAACGCACGGCCGCGGAGCCGCGAAGTCGAGGCGGCAAAAGCGAGAGCACGGGCCGTGGCGCGCTTCGGATAAATGCGCCCCCACTGAATACCCCGTCTCCTGTTGCTTCGGCATTCCCTTCCTCTGTTCATAACTTTTTCCTACATTCTCCTATGTCTTCCATCCTTCCAAAAGATACAGAGTATCCTCAGATTCGTAATCTCGTTGTCTCCGCCTCCGCAGGAAGCGGCAAGACGACGGCACTGACGCACCGATTCGTCCAGCTACTTCTCTCTGATCAGATTCCGAACAACAAGCTGCGGAACATTCTCGCCGTCACCTTCACCAACAATGCCGCACTCGATATGAAGCGCCGCACTCTTGACCTGTTGAAGAAAATTGCAATTGGTGATGAGGAGGCACTCTACGATCTCGGCCCGCTGTTTTCTCTCAAGGAACCTGTGTTACGACAGAAAGCCGAATTGATGGTGGAGGAAATCCTGGACAACTACTCCGATTTCCAGGTACAGACCATTGATAGCTTTCTTGTGCGGGTTTTCAAAGCAACCGCGTTAGAATTAGGCTTCTCCCCCGACTTCGAGATCGTGATCGATGGTCGTGACCTGCTGGATGAAGCTTTTGAACTTTTTGCACGTGACATGTCGGCAGGAACTGATCGTGCTAATTTGATTCTGCGGCTAATTAAGGTGCTGGAGAATGTCCGTGGCGAACGAAAGAAATATTTGTGGAATCCATACGATGACCTTGCCAAACAGGTCAAGAAACTGTACAAGGATATCCTCAACACTTCCCGTCCGCTCGTCACCGATAATCCCATCACCGTGAATGAGATTGCAAAGAGAATGGTTCAGAGTATCCGGACGCTGGATGCGGCAATCACAAAAGCTGGTATTGAACCTTCTTCGAGGTTTCGGGAGTATGTGGCAGAGTTGTCCGAACATAAGCTCGACCATCTCCAAAACGCGCCGTCCAAAATGTATAACAAGGGAAAGACGAAAAATGTCGTCTTTGAGCGATTTGAAACTCACATTGAGCCACAAGTGGCGGAGGTTCGATCGCTTCAGAACCAATTGGTTCTTCATCGCGCCCGGTTGTACTTCCAGCCATATCTTCAGGCGCACAAGCTTCTTGAGGAGACGCTCGACCACGTCAAGCGTCGCCAGGGAAAACTCGATCTGGCTGATGCTGCTTACAGGCTCGCGCAGGAAATCGATCAGGGAATTGTCCCGGAGATCTACTTTAATCTTGGTGAACGCATCTATCACTTTCTCATAGATGAATTTCAGGACACCGGACCGATCCAATGGCACAATCTTCAGCCGCTCATTGACAATGCTCTTTCCGGTGGTGGCAGCTTGTTCGTTGTCGGGGACACGAAGCAATCCATCTATGGATTTCGAGGCGGCGATTGGCGCATCATGAAACGATTGATGGAAGAAGAGACGTTCCCATCCGCTCTGGGTAAGGTCAAGAACCTCCCATTCAATTGGCGGAGTGGTGAACGGATTCTGGAGTTCACGAAAAAAGTGTTCCATGAGGTCGTTCCGCAGAAAGTTACCAACAGCGCTGAAGTGGTCAGTGGACTGAAGACCTTCGAACAAGAACCGGTTGAGCACCTAAAAGGGAAAGGATATGTCGAACGGACGTTCATTGATGGGGATCCTGAGACGCGTCCGGAGCGAGATCGGATTATTGGCGTTCTCCGTGATTGTCTTGCACGCGGGTACTCACGGCGGGATATTGCGATTCTAACTCCCGAAAACGAAGACGTCGTTCAGGTGAGCGGTTGGCTGAACGAGGAGAACATCGATTTCATTCCATTCAGCACGCTTGACATCCGTACGCGCAAAGTGATCGGTGAGATACTTGCGCTCCTTCGCTTTCTCGACTCTCCCATTGATGACCTGGCGTTTGCGACGTTCGTCTTCGGTGAAACGTTCGCGCAACTTCTTAAGGACGATGGACATGCCGTAGGTACGGAAGATCTCCGGCAGCTCCTGTTCGCTCATCGTAGGTCCGGTACCCGGCGACCCTTCTACACAGCGTTCCGCGAGAACCACGCTGCACTATGGAATTCCTACTTTGATGAGCTATTTGGGCTTTCAGGATATCTCCCACTTTATGATCTGACGTCTCATGCAATGAAGCATCTCCGGGCTTTCACTCTGGCGAAGGAAGAAGAGGCCGCCCTTGTGAAGCTGCTGGAGGTTGTGAAGAACTTCGAGGAGCGAGGGGAGAACAGCTTGCAGGAGTTTGTGAGTTTTGTGGAGGATGATGGCGATGCAGATTGGAATATTGCTGTGCCTCCCACAGTCGATGCAGTGACCATCATGACTGTACACAAGGCAAAGGGGCTCGGCTTCCCCGTCGTCGTTGTGCTGCTGTATGATGTGCATATGAAATACGGCAATGTCTTTCTTGATGAGAGCGAAGAGGGAATTCGACTCATGCGTGTCGTGAAGAGTGAGGCAGAAAAGTTTGAGAGCATTGCATTGCTCTGGAAACAGAAACAACTAGATGCACGGGTCGATCAACTCAACAAGCTCTACGTTGCACTCACACGAGCAGAAGGCGAAATGTATGTGTTGAGTGTGAAGTATGACGGAAGAACGGAACCATCTGCATTTCTACCGGAAGAAGGATTCGATCCGGCGGAGAAGCCGATTCCCAGACCAAAGGAGCAACAGCAAGAGTTGATTTCTCCCCTCTACCATCATCATGAGAAATGGCGGACGCGACCCCAGACACCGCGGGAAATCCGTCTGGAAGAGACGAAACGCGGGGAAGTCGTTCATCGCGTTCTCGCGCGCATCGAGTTTCTTAGCGACGATGTTACTATCGTTCTCCAAAAGGCACTCGAAGCGGAAGAGAAGCAGAACAACGATCAATTCGATAGAGATGAGATTGAGAAGGTTCTGATGAAGTTCTTTCAAGACACCGAAATACGAGAACACTTTACGAACACGGACGGCCGCGTCGTGATGAATGAACAGGAGTTCGCCCATCGGGATGGAAAGCTGATGCGCATGGATCGGGTTGTGGTTGACTCCGAGCGCGTGAGGGTGATCGACTACAAAACCGGAGCGGAGCAACCAGACCACATCGAGCAGGTAAGAGAATACATGGATGTTCTGAAAGAGGTCTATCCCGGCAAACGCGTGAAGGGTTTGCTTGCATACGTTGATTTGAAGTTGATGCGGAAGGTGGAGTAAGATGC
The DNA here is from genome assembly GCA_031420835.1 of Ignavibacteriales bacterium. GTDB lineage: Bacteria > Bacteroidota > Ignavibacteria > UBA10030 > UBA10030 > JANONN01. The sequence continues at coordinate 5,959 of JANONN010000193.1, forward strand.
CGTCTCAGACCACCATCATACCCCCAACGCGCAATTTGATTGACGAGATCGTAAACAGGCTCGATCTATCAACAAACGACTTGCGTCGCTTGCTCATAGTGTTCCCGGGTAAGCGTCCCGCTCACTTTCTCCGAAAGTCTATTGCCCAACGGATTGGGAAAAGCTTTCTCCCTCCCCGCATCTTTTCGTACGATAGCTTCATTGAATATCTCTTTATCGAACGACTCGGACTCTCTTCCCAGATCCTTCAACCGCTCGATGCAGCAGCGATCTTGTTTGAAGTTCATAAGTCCGCAAAGGAAAGATTGGGTGGAGAGCATTTTCAATCGTTTGATCAGTTCATTGGACTTGGATTGAAGTTGTTCGATGAACTGGAGGAAATCCTGCTTGCGGACATCCCTGAGCGGAAACTTGAAGAGATCATCGGGGGACTTGCGTACGGTCGAATCCATGCGCTGAAGTTGTACTATGAAGGATTCTACCGACGTGTCAGCGAAGGAGGATATTCGACGCGAGCGACGCAACTGAAGTCAGTTGCGGAGCGGATGAACGACCTTGATCTGTCTTCATTCGGAAGCGTCATTCTCGCAGGATTCTATGCGATGACGAATATCGACCAGCGTATCTTCAATGGACTTGCCCAGCGTGAAAACGTGACGTTCATCTTCCAGCAAGGTCCAGGACTTCTCAGGCAATTGGAGAAGCTTGCTTTCGAAAAGGAGGCACTGGAGGAAGCAACTCCTACGCCTGAAACATTCTTCTACGCTTCCCCCGATTCGCACGGGCAGATTCTTGCTCTTTCCTACCATATCAAGACTCTCATCGAACAAGGGGAGACGTTGGACGAGCGAACCGTCATCGTTCTTCCCACGGCGGAAGCGCTATTTCCCGTCATCCATCAAGTGCTGACGCTCTTGCCGGAAGAAGGACACAACATCTCCCTCGGCTATCCGTTGGAGCGAACCCCCCTCTACGGATTCTTCAACAGTCTGATAGAAGTCGTTTCAACGGCGGATGGAGATCGGATTCTCACAAGCGTCTACACAAAGTTTGTTCTGCATCCCTACACAAAGAACATTCGTTTCGGCAGCCGCACTGACGTAACACGTACACTCTTTCACGCGATTGAAGAATTTCTTGCGGGCCGTTCATCAACCACCGTCAGTTTAGACGAGCTGGAGAGCGACAACAGCCTGATTGAGCGTGTCGTCCGCGGACTTGAAGGGGAAGACGTCAATGTCGATCGCAAGCGACTTCAATCGCACCTGAAGATGATTCACGACGTCACGATTCGGAAGTTCATGCGAATCAAGTCGCTCAAGGATTTTGCTTCGAACGCAATGGAGCTTGTTCTCTTTATCAATGCCCACAGCACGGCGAATCTCCATCCGCTCTTTCATCGGTACGCTGAAGCGATGATCGAGCTGATGGAGAATATCAAAGTCTCACGAGCGGCAGAAGAATCATTCGCCGATCCGGTGGCGTTTGTATCGTTTCTCCGCAGTTATGTTGGTGCTCAGACTGCTCCATTTCCCGGCACACCGCTACGAGGACTTCAAGTGCTCGGTCTTCTTGAGACGCGGAACTTGTCGTTCGACCGAGTGTTCGTTCTCGATGTTAGCGACGATGTAATTCCCGGCGCACGTGGTTCGGCAATGCTGCTGCCGCAGGGGCTTCGTGAAGGTCTTGGACTCGAAACGTATCACGATAGAGAAAAGCTTTCGGAATACTATTTCCAACTCCTCGTGAGTGGTGCGAAGGAAGTCCACCTGTTCTTTACTGAGAGCGACAAGAAAGAGCGGAGCCGGTTCATTCAGAAGATGCTCTGGCAACAACAGAGGTTTCTTGGGCAAGAGCAGCGCGAAACAGATAGAGAAGGCGTTCGACACATTCGGTACGCCATTCATCTTGCAGTCCGCTCGCCTGGGGCAATCCCAAAAAATGCGGGGGTGATGGAATATATGAGACGGTTTGAATATACGGCCACGTCGCTCGATACATATTTGAAATGTCCGCTCAAATTTTACTACCGATATATCCTCGACTTGAAGGAGAAAGATGAAGTGGCGGAGGAGATTGATTCGCTAGATGTGGGAAATCTGGTACACCGCGCGCTGGGGCAATTCTTCAAGCCGGTTATTGGATCGAAGCTGAAGAAGGAAGACCTTGATGAGGCACGACTAGAACGGGCGGTCGGAGAGGTGTTTGAGAAAGCGTATGGTGCAAACTTGAAAGGCTCTGCTTATCTCGTGAAACGACAGGTAACGGAGCAATTGCGAGAGTTCATTCAGAACTATCAACTGCCGCTGCTCACGGCGCAACCAATTGATATTCTCGGGGTTGAAGAAGAAATCTCTGTGGTCAGGGATGAGCATATGTTCTCCGGTCGGATTGATCGAATCGAACGCCGTGGTGATGAAATATTCATCATTGATTACAAGATCAGCTCCGACGACACACGATACAAAATCAAGAGGAAGAAGTTCGATCTTGAGAATCCGGGGACATGGTCTGACTCAATCGGATCGATCCAGCTCCCCATGTATTCCCTCCTTTATTCTCAATGGGCGGGAGTGAGTGCGGAGAAGATTGTTCCGATGTATCTTCTGCTCGGTAAAGTTTCGATAGACGAGAAGATCGAATCGCGGCTTGAGCCGGAAGACGAAGCGCGCGGATCAACTCACGAAGCGCTACAGAAGGTGATCATGTCGTTGGTCCGTGAGATCAACGATGCATCGGTCCCGTTCCGACCGACGGAGGACCAAAAAAGGAACTGCCCGGAGTGTGCGTATCAAGCCATCTGCGGAACGCAATGGGCGAAGAAGGGGAGGTGGTAGGGGTGCGAAGTTAACCTTGTCAAGGGTATCTTGCGTACTCTCTGGAAACCTTGACAAGGTTGCGCGGCTTGAAAGCTTGAAGCATTCTAAATGATTCTCTATATTATTGAGGCGTCTCTGATGCGGGATTAGCTCAGTCCGCCAGAATACTACGGTGGACAAGTTTTATGCGGGCGTAATTCAGTGGTAGAATGTCAGCTTCCCAAGCTGGACGTCGCCGGTTCGAGTCCGGTCGCCCGCTCTTAACATTGCAGATTGAAAATTGAAGATTGAGGGATTGTTGATGCTGCAATCTGCAATCTCTCAATCACACAATGACCAAATTCTCAGGGCCGCTCTTACGGGTGGCTCGATTTGTTTTCTCTCGAAACAGGGAACCACCCAATCCCGTTGTTCGTCCAAGTAATACTCAACTTTGAATCTTATTCAGGAGACTTATTGTGGATATCAAGACCATCAATGAAATAATTCAACGCGAGAGCGCGTTTGTTGACACGCTCCAGACCGAAATCGGCAAGGTGATCATCGGCCAGAAGCAGATGATAGACCGGCTACTCATCGGATTGCTCTGTAACGGTCATATCCTGCTCGAAGGCGTGCCAGGTCTCGCCAAAACGCTCACGATCAAGACGCTGGCCCAGGCCATCAAAGCAAAATTCCAGCGTATTCAATTCACCCCCGATCTCCTCCCTGCCGATCTCGTGGGTACCATGATCTATAACCAAAAGGATGGCAAGTTCTTTACGCGCAAGGGGCCCATCTTTTCCAACTTCATTTTAGCCGATGAAATCAACCGAGCGCCCGCGAAAGTGCAAAGCGCTCTCCTCGAAGCGATGCAAGAGCGACAGGTGACGATCAGCGAAGAGACCTTTAAGCTTGAAGAGCCATTTCTTGTGCTGGCGACACAGAATCCTATTGAACAAGAAGGAACGTATCCACTCCCGGAGGCCCAAGTTGACCGCTTTATGCTGAAAGTGAAGATTGACTATCCGACTCGCGAGGAGGAGATTCTGATCATGCGGCAGAACGTGAATGGCATCTCGAAAGAGACGACAACCGTCGTAACGCCGAAGGAGATCCTTGCGGCGCGTGAAGCGGTGAAGCAGGTGTACATGGATGAGAAGATTGAGCGGTATATTCTGGATATCGTCTTTGCGACGAGGCAGCCAAAGGACTTCAAGTTGGATAAGCTTACGCCTCTCATTAGTTACGGAGCGTCGCCTCGCGCGTCGATCAATCTTGCGCTCGC
>JANONN010000194.1:0-3302 GCA_031420835.1 Ignavibacteriales bacterium
AAATCTTGATGTTTGGGAACAATCCAAGATTCTCATTCCTTACATGATTACCAAGTTGGCCGCATATTACGACACTTCCAATATGTACTTCGTAAATGTCACCACAGGTGGCTTTGGTATTACGATTGACGATGGAACGGGCTCTCTCTCGCTTTACTTTACTGGTTTACTCAATAGTCGGCTGCTTGACTGGTTCCTAAAGCAAGTGAGCACAACTTTTCATGGCGGATACTTTGCAGCAAATAAGCAGTTTTTAGTTCAACTCCCCATCCGCCGCATAAACTTCTCCGACCCCGCCGACAAAGCGCGGCACGACACGATGGTGCAACTGGTCGAGTCCATGCTGGCTTTACACAAGCACAAAGCGGCGGCGCGCACGCAGTCCGAGCAGGAGCAGATTCAGCGGCAGATTGACGCGACTGACCGACAGATAGACACGCTGGTCTATGAACTGTACGCGCTGACACCTGATGAGATTGCCGTTGTAGAGGGCGCAGGGTAATAGACATCGCGCCTTATTTCCAAAAAAGATATTGTTGTGTTTTTTCGTAACTCCTCAGCGACTTCGGCAAAAGGAGTGCTCTATCAGGCTGTTGAAAAAGGGGTGCATAGCCACGAGCTTCAGCTCGTGGAAAGAAATGCAAGAAACAAATGTGGGTTTCTACCCCTAGTTTTGCACGAATGGGCTAAAGCCCAATAAGATTTCGTTAATCTTGTCCACGACCTGAAGGTCGTGGCTACCCAAAACAGTTTTTCAACATCCTCTAAGGTTCATTGGCAGTCCCCATGCTACAAGGGAGTTGTCGCAAGGGCTTTGCGCGTGAGAACTCCCGTGGTTTTGTTCAGGAGTTCCATCACACATGCCAACCCGACAACTCTCCGAAGGAGTCCTTCGGACCTTCACAGCTTTAGTGCTTACCTCGACGCGGAGCGTCGTGGGCCGCATTCCCACGCCCGCCTGCGTCGGGCAGGCAGAGCGTGGGAACGAGCAAAACCATGAACGCTGATGTTACGCAGATTCTCCAGAGCCACCTGTCATTCCCGCACGTTTTTAGCGGGAATCTCATATAGACAGATGCCCGATTGAAGCATTCGGGCATGACAGTACTTCTTTTCCTATGTTGTGCGTAACATCAGTGAAGGAGATACCTCATCATGAAACTAATCGTCGCAGGCGGCACGGGATTTATTGGATCGCGGTTGGTCAATCAACTCCTCAAGGCAAATCACTCTGTCACCTTGCTCTCACGTTCGCAGGAAAAAGCACGGGCAGCCTTCCCCGGGGCGCACGCCTTCCGATGGGATGCAAAGAACCTGAGCGAATGGAAGGAAACCGTAAGTGCATCCGATGGCGTGATCAACCTTGCCGGAGCGTCAATCGGAGACCATCGGTGGACCGATGAGCACAAACGGGCGGTCATGGAAAGCCGTGAGAACTCTACGAATGCCATCATCCGCGCCATTGCAGATTCGAGAGTAAAGCCAAAAGTGCTTATCAACGCATCGGCGGTCGGCTACTACGGGAATGCACCAGAGGGCGATGTGACGGAAGATCATCCAAAAGGAGAAGGATTCCTCGCCATGGTCGTTGAGCGTTGGGAACAAGTTGCACGAGGAGCAGAGCAATATGGAGTCCGCGTTGTAACGCCGCGATTTGGAATTGTGTTAGGACGAAACGGCGGAGCGCTTGAGAAAATGCTCCTTCCGTTCCGAATGTTTGTTGGCGGAGCGTTCGGATCGGGTCGCCAGTGGTTTCCGTGGGTTCACATTGACGATGTGGTGGGTGCGATCATCTTTGCGCTCGAGCATCCATCGCTCTCCGGTCCTGTGAATGTTGCGGCGCCTGAACACGTTACAACGAAACAGTTCTGCACCGCGCTCGGAAAAGCAATGCACCGACCCTCGTGGGCGCCCGTGCCCGGTTTGGCGCTCAAGGTTCTCTTAGGTGGTCAAATGGCTGAAGAATTACTTCTGTGGGGACAACGAGTGGTGCCGAAGAAGTTGCTTGAGGCGGGGTATCGCTTTAAGTTTGCAAAGCTTGATGAGGCATTGAGAGACATTGTTGTGCGGTGAATGTCTGTTTGGCAAGTGGAGTCCACCTCCTGCAGGTGGACTCCACTTCGGTGGACTCCACTTATCGTATCGGAACGCGAAGCTTCAGAGAAACGCCGCCATTCAGATCGTCGTTCACTTCAAAGTTGTAGAGGCTCGCTCCCACGTACGCATCAACGACGTTGAGCAGGTACGTAAGCGCGATGTAAAACCCAAACTTGTCCCGCTCATCGCGATAGAAGTCGCGCACGTATCGAAATTGCTCGTCCCCCCGCCCCTGCGTTAAGCCGCTCTCAACAACAGACTTAGTATAATCTGAGCCATACTGACGATACAGTTTGTCTGCTTTTAGCCATTGGCGCGCGAAGTACCCGCCGAATCCCCAAATGATTGGAATCTTGAGATAACGCTCGGTGTAGAGTTGTCCCGCTCCAGGCAGAACCGCAGAGAAGGCCATGGCAAGCGCGCCTGATTTCTGTCCGCGCGGTTCACTTGTGTTGTTGGTTATCGTTGCCGCAGTATCGGTGAGGATGAATAAATGGGGAGAAGAGGGGAGATCGCTCTTTGGGTTCTTTATCGTTTCATTGTTCAACTGTGCGCTTGCGATGCACGAACAGACGGTGAAGACAGTACAGAGGAACGATGCTCGTCTCATGTCCTAACTACTTCTCGACTATTGCCACAGCCTCGATCTCCACGCGCACATCGCGAGGGAGTCTGGCGACCTCGACTGTGCTCCGAGCCGGCGCGGCGGAAGAAAAGAACTCAGCATACACTTCATTCATCGCCGCAAACTCCGACATGTCTTTCAGAAACACTGTGGTCTTCACCACCGACTTCATCGTTGCGCCGGCAGCCAGCAAGATTTGCTCAACATTCTTCAGAACCTGTCGAGTCTGAGCTTTGATATCCCCTTCCACGAGTTGGCTGGTGTTTGGATCGATTGGGATTTGTCCCGCCGTGAAGACAAACCGATCATCCACCAGAATGCCCTGGCTGTAGGGTCCGATAGGGGCTGGAGCTTTGTCGGTAAGGATCTTCTTTAGTGGCATCGAGTTTTCCTGTTAGTGACAGCTATGAAAATAGCCATATTTTCATCCGGCGTGGTGAAGCCTGGATTCATGAACGCTGATGTTACGCATGGCAGAAACCATACCTAAAAAATAAGGTTGTCACCCCCGAATGATTCTATCGGGGGTCTGCGGATACAGAGATGCCCACATGGGTTCAGATGCCCGCCTAAAGCGTGC
>JANONN010000195.1:0-2100 GCA_031420835.1 Ignavibacteriales bacterium
GATAACAAGCGCAGCGATGACAAATTTTCCATTCTGGTGAACCTGATCACTCTGGATCCGCAGATCCTTGAAGCGTTGTCGGTTTACGTCGCTATCCCACGACCATTCATACGATGGTGAATCGTAGACGGACGAGTATTCCCTACCCCGAAGCTTGGCTTCGTTGTATGCCTCAGTGCTGATGTAGTTGCCTATGTTGACTTCAAACTGATCATCCTTTCCACTAAAATTCGCATTCGCATGACGCCCCGCGAATTCATGGGCATCGTTCCGAAGCCAATTCCCGTAGATGTCAAATCCCGCGTATGTGATCCACAGCCCTCCATCGGCAATGAGCGAATAGCGACCGGTCTGAAAACTCCCGGCGTACATCTCGCCCATTCCCGGAAGTAGAAGAGATGCTGCAACCGCAACCATAACAGACTTGCGTTCCGTCCGTTGTTCCTGAAACAGTGAAGCACTTGCGATTTGCGCATCTTGGATTATATCCCTCCGTTGAGACAGAAGCAGTAGAGGGAACACTAAAACTATCAAAACCGATATTAGCAGGGAATTGTTCATACTATGCGGCATCCAAGTGTTCTTCTGTAACCGAATGGACAACCGACTCTATTCGGCCCAGACATGACTCTTCATTAGCAGTTTCAATTTTGATACTACGGAGTTGATTACCCAGCGGCTCTTCACTTTCCACAGCTACCTTAACATATTCTCCCGTAAGACCGCTCCATACGTTCCCCCTAATACGCGTCTCAAACAAAACTTCAACAGTTTTGTTAACAAAGGATTCGTTAAACACTCGACGTTTTCTAACGCTGAGATTCCGAAGCATCTCAGTTCTCTTAAAACGAATCCGTGGCTCAACTGGTGAGGCGATTGACGGTGCCGAAGTATTGGGCCTCTCAGAATACGTGAATGGATGGATATACGAAAGTGGCAACTCCCGCAGAAACTTGTACGTTTCTTCGAAGAGCGCCTCCGACTCTCCGGGGAATCCAGACATCACATCAGCGCCGATTCCGGCATCGGGAAACACCGACTTTATTCGATTCACCACTTCAGCATATTTCTCAGTTCGATAACGACGGCGCATACTTTTCAAGATTTCATCTGAACCCGACTGAAGAGGAATATGAAAGTGCTTGCAGAGAACGTCACTGGAAAGCCAGAACGTGAGTAAGTCGTCAGTGAGCAGATTTGGCTCTATGGAACTGACGCGAAGTCGTCTTAATCCATGAAGATTCGACATTTCCTTCAATAGATCGAGCAAGGAGGTGTCGTTCTTCTTTCCGTAGTCTCCTACATTCACTCCTGTGAGAACGATCTCTTTGTATCCCTGCGCTAATATGTTCTTTGCTTCCCGCAGAACTTCATCGACAGAAACACTTCTGCTGTTTCCTCGCGCGAGTGGAATTGTACAAAACGAACATGAGTAATCGCAACCGTCCTGCACCTTCAAAAATGCCCGCGTCCGATCCGAAAACCCCGCAGACGTGGCAAACGAAAATGTATTTGTCTCGTTGATCGGTCCAACAACAACACGTGCGGTAGCTTGTTTTTGAAACGAAGGGACGTGGTCGAAGACGTTGAGTTTTTCAGATGTTCCGAGTACCAAGTCAACGCCGGGAATCGCGGCAATTTCTTCAGGCTGGAGCTGAGCATAACAACCCACAATTACTACAAAAGCATTCGGTGAATGTCTGAGCGCCCGACGAACAAGCTGCCTACATTCGCGGTCGGCACGTTCGGTCACACTACATGTGTTGATCACAACTACATCCGCAGGATCGTCAAGATGAACCGTGTTGAAACCCCGTTCAGCGAATTGCTTGCCGATTGTAGAGGTTTCCGCGAAGTTGAGTTTACAACCGAGAGTATGAAGCGCGACACGTTTCATGGAATGAACAAAGAGTTGCCTGTTGTTCGTAGGCAACTCTTTGTGAAGTGGAGGAACCATATCAGGAGGAGGAAGAATCAGTCGTCGATTCAACTCCCATGACGGGTGTCGTGACCATATCTTTGAGAGTCATCGGCGTGAGTCTGTGGCCTGCCACGTAATCATCCACGACCTGTTGTTCTTTCCCCCGAAGGTACTCGATC
>JANONN010000196.1:0-1839 GCA_031420835.1 Ignavibacteriales bacterium
CGCGACAGCCATGAACTCGGCGATCGTCTGGAAAGCCAATTCTCCGCGAAGGGCGACATCAGCCAGGACGATTTTCTTAGTGCCTTCAAGGAGGCGACACAACAAGGCAGCGCCGCGCCGATTTTCCTCCTGGTTCTGGACGAACTGCAACAGTACATCGCCGACAGCCCCGACCGCGCCATGCGCGTGCAGGAGGTCGTCGAGAGCCTGGCCAAGGGCATGGGCGGGCGTGTGGTCGTGGTCGCGACGGGGCAAAGTGCGCTTGCCGATACACCCACGCTGTCGAAGTTGATGGGTCGTTTTTCGGTGCCGGTGTTGTTGTCCACCTCCGACGTGGAAGAGGTCCTGCGCGAAACCGTCCTGAAAAAGAAGCCTTCCGCCGCCACGGCGCTGGCCAACCTGTTCAGCGCGAATGGCTGCCTGGGCGAGGTGTCGTCGCACCTGCGGCACAGCAGCTACGAGCATCGCCGGGAGGACGAACCCATCCTCAGTGCAGCCTATCCCATGCTGCCAACCCGCCAACGCCTGTGGGAGCGCGTGCTTGGCAGCACCGACACCACCGGCACCGGCATACAACTGCGCTCCCAGCTTCGCCTGGCCTTCGAGGCTGTCAAGACCACCAGCAAGGCCCCGCTGGGCCATATCGTTGGCGGTGACTTTATCTACGACGAGATCCGCCAGCGCCTGCGCCAGGCCAACCAGATCAGCGCCGAGATTGCCAATGGCATCGACGACCTGCACAAGAACGGTCAGCACCTCAAGGCCCGTGCGCTCAAGGCCGTGTTCCTCCTCAGCCGCGTGATCAGCAGCTCCGCGCAGGACACCGGCCTCAAGACCGACGCTCAGTCCGTGGCTGACCTGCTGGTGGACGACTTGACTGCAGACAACTCGGCCCTGCGCGCCAGCATTCGGACCGCGCTGGACGAATTGGTCGATACCCACCGACGGCTGATGCGCGTCACGGCTGCCGCGGGTGGCATTGAAGAGTACCGCCTGCAAACCAAGGAGAGTGCAGACTGGTTCTCCTACCTGCGCAATGAGGAAGTGGGCCTTCGCAACGACCCAACCACCTACGAATCGAAAGTGCGCGAAGAGTTGTCCACCGCCGCGAGCGACCAGGTGCGCCGCATCACGGTCCAGCAGGGGAGCAGCAAGCAGCCTCGCCGCCTGAACCTGCACACCGATCCGGTCACCGCCCCCAAGGAGGCAGATGGTCTGTTTGTCTGGCTGCGCTCGGACCTCGACGGCACACAGGCCAAAGAGGTCGAACAGGACGCAGCCCGAGCGGGCTTGAGCTCCTCCATAGCGTTCGTTCACGTGGGGTTGCCGAGCAAGGATGCCCTGATCACGGCCATCGTCAAGCGTGAGGCCGCCACCCGTACCTTGGACCACTTCGGCACGCCCAAGACCGCGGAAGGCCAGGAAGCCCGCAACGCTCTGCTCATGCAGCAATCGGAAGCCAGCCGCGACGTCGCCACCCTGTTGAAGGAGTCGATCGAAAACGCCCAGGTCTTCCAGGGTGGTGGCCAGGCCATCGACGAAGGCAGCAGCCTCGAAGACCGGCTGCGCAAGGCTGCCGCCGACGGCGCTGCCCGCCTGTTCCACAAGTTTTCCTTGGCGGATTCCACCGGATGGCCGCAGGCCTACCAGGATGCGGCCAAAGGGCTGGTGAACGCGCTGGAGCGCAGCGGCCACATGACGCCGGCCGAGACGCACCCGATGGCGTTGGAAGTTTTCGCGTTCCTGGGTTCCGGCTCGTTCAAGGGCCTCAAACTGCGCGAGCGCTTCATGGGCGCTCCCTATGGTTGGAGCAACGAGGCCGTCAACGCGGTACTGGCG
>JANONN010000197.1:0-13215 GCA_031420835.1 Ignavibacteriales bacterium
GAATATTCCATCCCCACGGGATGATTAGTCGTTCGCATGAGTTCATCATACTCGAGAGGAGATCCGGCTGGGCACAGTTCAACTTTGGCGGCACGCGAGCCGTCGTGGCACTTCATGCACTGCTGAGATTCGAGATCGAGCTGATTGACGCTCACGCGTCGCTGAACTGGCGCTGCTTCTGAAAACAGCTTAAACAATTGTCCGAACGCAACGCTCTGGAAAGTGATAAGCGCGAACGACAACAGGACGAATCGAAAAAGGTTTGGCATTGTGTTTCCCGGAGGTTTTGTGCACGCGTGAAATTGATTGACTTGATCTCAATGTCATCAACATTGTGCCAGACCTTGGGGCTGGAATGAAAAAGCTCAAAACCACGTTTTCTTTCAGATTTCACAAAAAAGCCGAAGCGTTACTCGGTTAAGGTTTGTAAGAATTTTAGACTTTATGAGGAAATTGTACAATGACCATTTTCATTATGCTCAATAATCTGTTGCACGACTTCGCCGTCTCAATCCTCTTTACGTGCCTGGCCGTTCTTACGATAATTTATCGGATGAGCCGGCGCTCCGCGCAGAGCAGCAGCGCAGATTTCCAGAACCGTACGGAGTTCGCTCGCGAAATCTTCGCCGCATTGAACAAGATCATTCTTGGAGCATGGGTTGTCATTATCGTGGGTGGGGTTATTCGGACAATGGCTTATGAGGAGTATGAATGGATGGTTGCTGCAGGGCGCGGGCAGGTGGCGGCGCTCATTGTCAAGCACGTGTTGCTTGGGGGACTGGTGGTTGCAGGCACAATCTTACAGTTGCGTCTCCGGAAAGTGTTACGAAGAGTCACGTCACCATAAGCGACTCACTCTACAGTGAATCGTCTAACAGAACCGACGCCAATGATGTTACCAGCGAGGAAAGAGAGAGACTGATGAGGAACAAGAGGCTGAAAATGCTATTCGTAACGCCGCCCTATCATGCCGGTGTGGTGGAATCCGCAGGCCGGTGGATGCCTCTTTCATTTGTTTATCTTGCGGGGGCAGTGAGGGCCGCTGGATTCGATGGAGAAATCTATGACGCGATGACGAAACAGCACACGTTGGCAGAGGTCGAAGAACGACTACGCGAAACGGACGCCAACGTTATCGGTATCACCTCCATCACTTCGACGATGCCTGCCGCGATTGACGTTTTGCGGATCGCCAAAAAGCATCATCCCACTATCAAGACAGTTCTCGGCGGCGTTCACCCGACATTTTGCTACGATGAATTGTTCGCGATGCATGGAGATGTGATTGACTTCATCGTGATCGGAGAAGGGGAACGAACGCTGCCGGCGCTGTTGCGCGCGTTGGATGCAGGCGTTGCGCCGGATGATGTTTGCGGCATTGCATTTCGATGGGAGGGAAACGTTGTGGTGACGCCGCATCAAGCCTTCATCACCGATCTCGAGTCGCTGCCGACGGCGTGGGATTTAGTGGATTGGAAGGAATACCGCTACTTCGTCATTCCGGGGTCGCGCTTGGCGGCCATTAGCACATCGCGCGGGTGCACGTTTGGCTGCACATTCTGCTCGCAGCAGAAATTCTGGAAGAAGACTTGGCGCGCGCGAAAACCGGAGCGCGTCGTGGACGAGATCGAGATGCTGAAGAACAACTACGGCGCCAACGTGTTTCTCATCGTTGATGAATATCCCACCAGCGACCGCGCCCGATGGGAAGAATTGCTCGATCTTCTCATTCAACGCCGACTCGACGTCTATCTCCTGATGGAAACCCGGGTGGAAGATCTCGTTCGAGACAAGGATATTCTCTGGAAGTATCGCACCGCGGGCATCGTTCACATTTACATCGGCGTGGAAGCAACGAATCAGGAAACGCTCGATCTCGTGAAGAAGGAGATCAGCGTCGAACAATCGAAAGAAGCAATTCGGTTGATTCACGACCATCGTATGATCAGCGAAACGTCTTTCGTCCTTGGCTTCCCTTGGGAGACGAAGGAGACCATCGAACGAACGCTCGAGTTAGCGCATCATTACGACCCCGACTTTGCCCATTTCCTCGCCATCACACCCTGGCCGTACGCCGATATGTATGCGGAGATGAAGGAGTATATTGCCGTTTGGGATTATTCGAAGTATAACTTGGTCGAACCCATTATCCGGCCAACGGCATTGACATTGGACGAAATCAATCGAACGATGCTCGACTGCTATCGCCGCTACTACATGCGCAAAGCTCCCGAGTACTACGCGGAACGCGACAGCTTTCGGCGCGATTACCTGAAGCGCTCGATGCACTTGATCATGAGCAATTCCTTTTTGACCAAGCTCATTGCCCAAAGCGGCGCAGCCAAGGAGTTTGCCAGTATGCATCAGGCACTTGCAGGCCGGTGGAGTAATCCCCATCTCGAAGAACATGAGCAAGTGGATCCCGCATCAGCACCTGGATGTTGATGGAAGGTACGCCTGGATAAGGCGCGCCACGCGACGAGGACAAACCGTTGAGGTCGGTCTGTCGGCAGTTGTCTTGCGACGTTTAGCGGGTGTCCACAGAATCGAGGATCCGTCCTGTACCTCTTTTCATCTGCGCTATCGTCCCTGGCTGTAGCTGCTGATCGGCGTTTCAGAACGGAATCTGCGTTACAAGTTGGAGAAGCTCCGCAGCAGTTGAATCTTCCCTGCGTCATATCTTGCCGGACGATGAGGCAAGAACTGACGCGCTCACGCCCGTCGTTGGTTCTCTTCCTTTCATTTTCCTGCCATTTCTTCCTATCTGCGTCTCTGCATTGACTGGCACAGATGTTGAGCAAGAGATAAGAGAATCCAGTTCACTCAACATCTTCAACTACATTACTGAAAGGAAACAACCATGAAAGCATCAAAACTTCTTCCCGTCATTGCTGGTCTGTTCGTCGTTCTGTTCGCGACACAGACGGCAACGGCTCAACAGCCGGATCCAACTCCAAAGCCAAACATCAATTGCCCGAACTTTATTGATGAAGATGGCGATGGATTCAATGACCGAGCACAGTCCATGCAGCAAAACCGAAACGGACAGGGTGCAGGGAAACACGGCCAGGGGATGATGGGAAATCAAGGACGCGGCGCTAACGGCGTATGTCCGAACGATGGCAGCGGAATGGGCAGCGGTAATCCAAATGGCTCAGGCCCCGGCATGCAACAAGGCGGAAAAGCCGGAATGAAGACCGGTGATGGAAGCGGCGCTGGCAAGACTCATCAGCATGGTCGCGGGAATTGAGGTGGAATTCACAGCAACCAAGATGGCTCACGATAAACAACACGATCCAACCCCGACAAGTAACACGTCGGGGCAATTTTTCTTGACGACAAATTCGATGAAACATATCTTCCCCATATTGCTAACGCTTGTGATCTTCTTCGGCTTGGCAGGCGCCCAGACAACAAACGTTGAGGGTGCATCCACGGGACGCGCTGATAACTCTTTCGCATCACTCGCTGAGGAACCTGCGGTTCGTCTGAGCTCACCGAAGACTTCAATCAATTCTCTTTCTTCTTCCGATACGTCGAAGCCGACCGAGCCTGCGCCGAAACAAGATCAGCGCAAGGAACGCTCTTCAACTCCATCGAAAGAACAAGCCCAGCCAAAGCTCAAAGGATTCATTGACGAAAACGGAGACGGCATTGATGATCGCGTGCAGCGGATGGGCGCAAAGCAACAGGGACAGATGCAGATGCGGGATATGATGCGTGACCGCTTCATTGATATGGACGGGGATGGAATCAATGACGATCGTTGCAGTGGGATGGGGATTACACCAAGCAAAAGGAGTAAAGGACATGGAAAGCATAACTAGAACCAATCTGTACGTGTGGATGAAAACGAGATGGTGGAATAGGCTCGTCGTTCTCTCTCTCACAGTCGTGGTGACAACACTGGTAGCCTCGGCTCAATTGCGAACGACTGTCGGAGTCTATAGCTCCTACGACGATAACGCCTTTCGAAACTACCTTGGCCAAGATGACTACGTCGCAACGAGCGCACTCTCGTTCGAATATCAGCCGGAAGAATCGAACCTTACGCTCTTCGCCAGCGGCAACGTGAATCTCTTCAAACAGTATTCCGACAGACGATATTTCTCCAACTTACTCGGATTTTCCTACAACCGACCGTACAGCGAAGACGACCAGAACACATGGAATACCGGGGCGAGCTACTTCCTTCGCTTCAACAGGCAGACGTACGAGTACTTCGACTACACGCAACTCGTCGGCTATTTGAACGTGAAGCATTATCTCGACTATTCCGAAGGCATTCTCAGCAGAGCCGGCTACCGATTCCGCTATCGCAACTATGGAACGCTGGAGGAGTTCAGCTATGCTGAGCATTATGCGTTCGTGCAAGTCTCCAAGTTCTTTGAGACGAAGACCACCGTTGTTGCAGAGCTTGATCTCGGCAACAAAAACTATGTTTCCTCCAACGCTCGCGCGGTGAATTCAACCGGAATGGGCGGCGGTATGATGGGAAGGGGCGCATTCATGTCCTATAGCTCCCCAAGCACGACACAGCTTCTCGGCATTGTTCGCGTGGCTCAAGGAATTACCTCTGCCACCGGACTCAGTCTCCAATACTTGCGCCGGATTGATCTGAGTGAACGCACACGATTTCTCACGGGGGGCGTCGTTGATTTTCAAGGTGACGAAGAACTGTGGGATGATCCCTACGGGTATCAAGGAAATGAATACAACGCTACTGTCACGCAGCTTCTTCCGTGGGATGTGTCGCTGCGAGGGAGTGTGGATTATCTGGACAAGCAGTATGCCCGCGCCGTTTTCCTGCCGAGTGATACTGATGTTCCGACCGGCCCGATTCGAAGCGACAAGCGCTGGATCGGAGGCATCGAGTTGAAAAAGAAATTCGATGCTGCATGGGGATTTGTAAACGATGTTGTAGTAAGCATGAGCTATTTCAATCAACAAAACAAATCGAACGACCTCTATTATGATTTTCGCAGTAACACTTTCTCGATGGGGGTTCAGGTTCAATTCTAATCAACCACGAGATGGAGACCACCTCAAGGGTGGACTCCATCTTGGTTCATGAAAGGAGAACTACAATGATCAGACAAACAATCTATGCAGCAGCTTTGGTGGTGCTACTCATTTCGGTTCCCGTGCAAGCACAAGCGCAGATGTGGAACGATGGCTTATACTATGACGGGATGCACAAGTGGAACTGGGGAGGGACGCTCCCAATCGTGACAGTAACAGGAAAAGCAGTAGTCGATTCACTCACGCCACTGATGAAGGCCTACTACGTTGATACCGTCGGAAACGGGAACAAGAACTTGCAGCTTCACTTCGGTCCGTGGTGGTACGAGCCAGTAAGTGGAGCCAAACGACCGACCTCCGACCAATCCATCACAGTGAGAGGAGGACTTTCCACGTTCGTGAGCCCTCCGATGCTCATTGTTTACGAGATCAACGGACTTCGATGGCGTGACAGCGTTGGCGCACCGCCATGGTCAGGCGGATGGGTCCGCCGGACCAGCCTTGATACGACATTCATCTTCTGCCCTACCGACAGCCTTTCGTGGATCGGTTTCCCGCGTGGTTTTATGGGGACGGGAATGATGGGAAACGGGATGATGTGGCCAGATTCTCTCTACGCCCTCCTTGAGCAGATGCATCCGGACAGTTTGCCGGGGGCACCGCATGGTTGGGGGATGATGGGATATCACCTTGACTTGTTCGCCCCCGATGGAAATTCCATGATGGGCTTCGGAAATAACGAACATGGAATGATGGGACTGCAGCAGAGTGCGAGGATGCGATTTCGGATTCATCCAGACACACTCCGCACCCGCGGGCTAACGATAAACGATGTGCGCCTGTTGTACTACGACGGCAATCAGTGGAAACTCGTCGCCGGGCAGACTGTGAACACAGTCACCAACACAATCACAATATCCCAGTCGGCAACGTATTCATTCTATGCGATCGTCCCCGCATCGGTGACCTCAACTGACGACATAGAGTTCTCTCTTCCCACTACGTTTTCGCTCGAGCAGAACTACCCGAATCCCTTCAACCCGGCAACGACGATTACCTTCGCTCTCCCCACCGCGGCAAAAGTGTCTCTGCGGATCTACAACGTGATTGGGAATGAAGTGGCGACGTTGATCAACGGAGAGACGCTCGATGCGGGATCGTACACCGTGCAACTCGATGCTTCGCACCTGCCAAGCGGGGCATATTTCTACGCGCTGCAAACCCCGGTTCAACGTTTGACGAGGAAGATGATCCTTATGAAATGAAGCCTGCAAGAACTTACGGATCACAAAACGCCTTCAGTAACGCGCGTTTTTAGCGGGAGTAAGAAGGCTGCCGGTTACGTGCATTGTGCATCCGTAAACGCTCGCAGTCAGCAGCTCTACTCACGAAGATTGATAAAACAAACAAATCTTATTATATAGAAAGGACATGATTGTGAAAAGATTTCCGTTTTCTCTCCTTCTACTCGGGACTCTAATGCTTGTTGCTCTACCCTTAAGTGCTCAGCATCATCACGGAGGCGGATGGTTTTCATCGAAAGAAAAAAGTCCCGCCATTGCCGCAGCACTTTCACTCCAGCCATTGCCAATTGCACTTGGACAATTTTATGTTGGCGATTGGGAAAGGGGAATACTTTATACAACCGCTGAAGTTGCGCTCGCCATTCCTGCAGTTGCTCTACTGTCAAAGAACCGGGGGGCGGGTCATCGGTCGTATTACTACTACGATGATCCATATCGTCAGACGTGGACGGACGCAGAACGAGAACGTTTCTATTACCTTGCCGGAGGGTATTTGCTCGTTAAGATCGTGAGCGCATTTGATGCAGGATATTCTGCCGAGCAATACAACCGATCCAACGACAAAGTATCGCTGCGGTATGATGAACAGACAAACAGCTACGGTCTTACAATGAAGCTGCCATTCTAAAAATCCAAAAAGAAGGAGGTATTTGACTATGTCACGTTTTATTTTCCTACCCGGTCTCTTTTTTCTGGGAACTGTTTTGAGCGGCTGTATGATGATGGGAATGCACGGCGGTATGATGGGCGGGTCGCACAAATCCACCGAAGGCGGACAAACGACGGAAGCATTTCCAGCATTGGTGAAAGAGAGTGTTGTTGGAAACGTAAAGGTCATTGTAGAATATCCACCGGCTCGTGTCGGGGCGATTACCACGTACACCGTTTCGGTGCTGGATGCGTCCAACAGCCAACCGCGGTCGGGAGCGACGATTTCTGCCGAAATCCGTACCGCATCAGAAGAACGTGGGGCAGATCTCCACGAAATGCACAGTGAGAAACACGACTCGTCAATAACAGTTGCCGAATCCACGCAGACCGGTGTGTACACGTTTCAGCATCGCTACACCAACCCCGGGCCGAATGAGATACGTGTGACCATCAGTGCTCTCGGTAGTGAAAAGCTCGACCCGCCGATCGTTGTTTCAACGATCCGTGATGTCAGCGGCGATCACAGCAGCCACAGTCCGCCGCAGGCGGATGTTGACTACACTCTGTACATTGTCGGAGCCATAGCGATGGCGGCGATGATGGTGTTCGCCATGGGGCGCGTGTTCTAATCCACAAATCCCAGCATCAAATAGGTGAGACAAAATTTTGGACCACAAAGCGCAAGGTAGGGTGTGGGGAGGTATTATTGTTCTCGCCGTTGTGGGAATTGTCATATACGGAATTCTCACTTCGACGCAGCGGATCGAGCTTCCCGTCATGCTTGGCACTTTCAAGCGCACCAATCAACTCACCGGCGAGGCGGCGACGAGCATGATCGATCATCTGCATGGAAAAGGCGTAACTCCGACGGAGAATCTGATTGGTTTCTATTCGGGAGAAGGAGGAACTGCAACGCTTTATGTCTCTCGCTACATGAATGAATCGGAACCGACTCATGTGATGGAGAGAATGGCACAGCGCATCCGGCAAGGCAATCCGATCTTCGGAGACTTCAAAGAATATACTGTCGCTGGCAAACGGGTTGCCGAATGCTATGGTATGGATCAGGTGCATTATTTCTTCTCACATGATGTGAGGCTCTACTGGCTTGGCGTTGACCCGGCTCGGGCACAAGAAACGTTGGAAGAGTTAATCAGCACGGCACTCAATTAATCAATCATGGAGGGAAAACAGATGAAATCGAAAAGAAACTCGCGACGGCATGACATTGAGGTACGCTATTCAAAGAAAGCAGTGGCAAAGAAGCTGCGCCGGTTAGCGGACGCCCTCGATCACGATCGTACGTATCACCTGCAGATTAGCGGTGTGCAAGTCCGGGTTCCGCCGAGTGTCAGCGTAGAAATGGAATATGAGCGCAGGAAAAACAGGGAAGAAATCGAAATTGAGTTGACATGGACCAAACAATAACCATTGAAGGAGAATAACCATGAAAGGCAATGAAAAGCTGTGCGTTCTTGCCATCGGAACCCCGGTAGCGATCCAGCAAACGTTGGCGACAAGTCAGACGTATTTCAAGAGTAGCACGCTGATGCAAGACCGTTTGATTGGCTCTACTTCACCCCTTCTCTCTTCGCCATCTATAATCTTAACGATAGCAGCTTCCTCCTCTCCGCCTCATTTGCGTACAAACCCGTTACGAATCTTGAGTTGATCGTCTGGCCGTCATTGCTCGTTGGCGCAGAGACGACGGAATTCGGTAGCCGCCAAGCTCAACAAAGAGCAGAATTCCGGCTGCGGGTATATTTCTAAGGATCGAAAAAGATATGGTATCGCTGAAAATGTGACGTTGGAGAGACTGCATCACTACGCCTTCAAACCGGTCTTGGAATAAACCAACATTTGATTCACCAGCCTCCCTGTACTCCGATTTATTCTGACCCCTTTTCCAAATTGCTGCATCAAATAGGTGAAAGCAATTCACCGAATCACTCGCCTCGTAAGCAGAAAAGGAAACAATGACATGAAAGCAAACATAGGAACATTCGATAGAATTCTGAGAGCAACGGTAGCCGTCGGCATTGGGATTCTGTATCTTACCGATCAGATATCAGGAACCGCAGCGATCATTCTTGGGCTCGGTTCAATCATCTTCTTGATCACGAGTTTTGTCGGTTACTGCCCAATTTATGGGGTCTGTAATATTTCTACAAAACAGTCAGAGCCGAAAACTGAAGGAGTTCAATGACCATGAATAAGAACGTTGTCGCTGCAACCGATCAGACGTTTCATAACGAAGTGCTTGAATCCCCGCTGCCGGTTCTTGTCGATTTCTGGGCCCCGTGGTGCGGACCGTGCCGCGTCGTTGGGCCAATTGTGGAAGAGCTTGCCACCGAATACGTCGGCAAGATAAAGGTTGTGAAACTCAACACCGATGAGAATCAGGAAACCGCGATGAAATACGGCATTCAGAGCATCCCCACGCTTGCGATCTTCGTCAATGGGAAACCGGTAGATAGCGTCGTTGGCGCCGGAACGAAGAAGATGCTGAAAGAGAAATTGGACAAATACGTTGCGGTCAGCACCATGAATTAAGTGAAAGGATTTTCAACATTGAACATGCATTGCGCAAGGCCAAGATTCGGAAGAAGGTGAATGTCACCTACATTACCGCAGAACCGTTTCTCAGTCATTTCGGCATAGGCGGGATGCGTGGCGCAAAGCCGATGATCGAAGCATTCTTCAAGCTTCGCGGCATCAAGTCAATCACCAACGCCGTGATCAAAGAAGTAAAGCCGGCGAAAGTCGTGTTAGAAGACGGACGTACCATCCCATTTAAGTACTCGATCATCATCCCGCCATTTCTTGGAGCTGATGTCATACGAAATTCGGAAGGCATCGGAAACGAGAAGGGATTTGTGGAAGTGGATGAATATTATCGGCATAAGAAACACCCGAATATCTTCGCGGCTGGCGTTGCGGCGGTTGTTCCGAGTCCCGGTCCGACGCCCGTTCCAATCGGCGTTCCGAAAACGGGATACATGTCTGAAGTGATGGCACGCTATGCGGTGAAGAACATCGTGGCTGACATCACCGGCGGCATTCATAAACCGAAGCCCTTTCAAAAAATCACGCCGCTGTGCATCATGGACGCGGGCGATATGGAAGTGCTGATCGTGGGAACGAACATGTTTCCGCCAAGAAAGTTTAGTGCCCTGATCCCAAACCCATTCGGTGATTGGACAAAACGCCTGTTCGAGCCATTCTATCTTTGGAAGATGAAAACAGGGAGAACATGGCTGCCGTAATGCTCTTGGAAAAGGAACGTGGAGAGGCGAGGGGAGATTTGAACCGATGACGACCATGTGGCTGAAGCGCATTGCTTCAATTGCTCTCGGAGCGATCGGCGGTTACGCATATTACTACTTCATCGGCTGTGTCTCTGGAACCTGCCCGATTACGAGTAACCCGTGGAGCAGCACTGCCTACGGCGCCGTCCTCGGTGCGCTCCTCATTCCCTGGACAACCGAACGGAAGCCCGACCATCAACAGCAAAAGACAGAACCATAAACGATGGAACAGACAATCACAAAACCAAAGCTAAAGCACAAAACCTTTTCCTATCGTACTACTCTCGAATGGGCTGGCGGCAAGGCTGGTCTCTTACGTGCACCTGATAAACAGGAATTTCGCGTCGCAAGTCCACCGGAGTTCAAGGGAGAAGCGGGCGTCTGGACGCCTGAGGATCTGTTCGTCGCATCCGTTGAAATCTGCACGATGACGACATTCCTCGCTTTTGCGCAACGGCTCGGACTCCCCCTCGCCTCATACACGAGCAACGCTGAAGGAATACTTGAGTTTGTGAACGGTAGATACGAGTTCACAAAGATCGTTGTGCGACCCACGGTGATGATTTCTTCTCACGATTTGACACCACAAGTAGAGCAAGCCCTCCACGACGCTCATAAGAGTTGCCTCATCGCCAATTCAATGAAAGCAGAAATCGTGATCGAGCCGTCAATCATCGTGCAGGGAGCGGAGGCAACGCTTCCCGCATGAATGAAGAGCTTTCGATTGACCTGCCATTGAGTTTCCCCCGGCAGCAAGAACTGATCGCAGCCTATTGCCCCGGCGTGGCTGAGTACATTCTCACCGCACCGGATCGTGATCAGGCAGAGGCATATGTAAGTGAGCAATGTTCACGGTTCGACCGTGAGTGCGAAAGCTCTATCATTCGTAACTTTCTTAGGGACTACGTCCGCCATCTTTTCGAACAACAATGGAGCAAACCATAAGTATCGTATGACTATTTCCGCTCTGTTTCTCTATTCCCTTGTCGCACTTGTTGTTGCTTTTTACCTGCGTAGAGTTGTTGCAGGCTTCTTGATCCGATCGTATGCGCCTTCGCAGGTTGCTGACATGCTCAAAGAAGGTAAGATCGTTCTGCTCGATGTTCGAACAGAGAACGAACGGAGCCGTTCGAGCATACCGGGCTCAATCCACATACCCCTCCATCATCTCACTCGCCGCATGAATGATCTTGAAAAACAGAAGAACAAAGAGATCGTCTGCTACTGCCAATCGGGAAACAGAAGCTTGACGGCTGCGATGAAGTTGAGAAAGGCCGGTTTCAATGTCGCGAACATGAAAGGGGGCATCGCGGAGTGGAATTTCCAGCAACTCCAACGATCGTAACAAACAGCCCAATCGAACTTCCATCCTCTTCTTTTCGTATCACTTCCTCAAATCCTCCGGAAGTGAGAATTACTTTCGTTTCTATTCAGACACAAAAACTCCGAGTGGCACACTTTGTGACATATTTGGTGTAAGAGGTTTGGGTAATCGGCGCATGGAGGTCACTTCAAGGTTCCCGATCCTAACGAAGAGTAGTTGTAAGTGTAAGTTATGGTGAGTGTTGTCGCTCGCTCTCTTTCTTGACTCCTCCTTCTTGAGTGCGAGCAGGGGCTGTCGGACCGACCCCGGCAGCCCTTCCTTTTTCCTATCTTCTGTAATCTCCTCCACTATTTATTCCCAGCTTTGCAAAGAGCGCTTTGTCTGATTCATTGAACGTATGGAATCCTCACTGTTTGTCTCTTCTCTTCTGGCATACTCATTGCACTCCTTTTGAGAGAACAATGATTCGTATGAAAGGAAAATTGCAATGAAAACCCCCGAAAAGATTTTGGTATCGACTGACATGTCGGCATATTCGCTGGAAGGACTCCTGTACGCGCAGGAGATTTCGAAGATCTTCAATGCGGAGGTCATGGTACTCTACGTAGTCGAGCATAGCAAGAAAGAGCGCAAGCAGTCTGATCCGCGCATTCCCGACGCCGACGAGTTAAAGACCCGTAGCCATCTGACTTCCTTCCTGATCAACAACGGCGCAGTGGGTCAAGACTTGAAGATCGAAATCCGCTACGGATCCCCTGCGACAAATATCGTGAATGCGGCCAAGCAACTACACGCAGACTTGATCGTTCTCTCAACACATGGAAGGACAGGACTTCAACATATCTTGATGGGGAGTGTCGCGGAGAAGGTGGTTCGGTACTCCAGCGTTCCCGTCCTGACAGTGAAACCGAGAGATTTGATTGACATAGTCGCAATCACCGAGCAGGATGTAGAATCAGAACTGCATTTGAATTAGGGTGAGGTTGGAAACTGTTTTTTGTACAGAATGATTGATCCATTTATTCATTGACTCAATGACCAAATGACTCAATTCTCCAACATCTACTTCCTTCTCACCTTCACACTGCCGAGACCCGATTCGATCTTGATGGTGAGCCGCTTATCGGATGAGCGATAGGAATCTGTTTCGTAGACTCCCTTTTTGTTCTTCACAAACCCATTGTCGACATCGAAACTGGAAAACCAGCTGTCGTCGTAAATGACGCGTGCAGGCACGTCATCCGGCACAATGATGGAAACAGCACCTAACCCCACTTCAATATCCACCTCTGCACTCTGGCGCAGCTTTCCGCCGAAATCGAGTTTGTAAGCCCCCACACCACCTTCGAATCTCAGCTTCCGAAAATTCAAATTGCACAAGTTATAGGCGCTGAACTTGCTCACACCCGACTCGATCTCAATCTTCTCTAACTCGACGCGATTCGGCTCATCGCAATTCACCTCAACCAAACTTGCTCCGGAAGAAAGCTTGAGGTCGGTGATCTGAAGTCCCGTCAGATCAAAATCTCCTTCTCCCGCACCAAGCTCAAGATTCAGAGACATCGGCAGGGCATTCGTGAATTGCACGTTCCATTTGGGATCCTTG
>JANONN010000198.1:0-16576 GCA_031420835.1 Ignavibacteriales bacterium
TTTTTATAAAATTCTTTTCAACCCCTACACCCGGTTTTTATCGACCTTTACTTTGTTTCATAACAATACCAACTCCCCAAACCGTCCTACACTATCCCCCATGGTGCGCCCCACGTCTAAGTCACTTTTGGGTCTGTGTCAAGCCAACGGAAAAATGTCTGTCCTGGGCAGTAAAAAGAATCCCGCTTCTCTCGAGAGAAAAAAGCGGGATAGAGCAAAAGCTGAAACGGCCTGCCTTGTCGGCAGACAGGTAAATCTCACTGGAACGCTGAAGTAAACACAAAGGAGCCGGACAGTTTTCCATCTATTCCGTATGTACCTGTAGCAGTGTTGACCGAATCCTGTTTCGAGACACCCTTGATCGTGATACTTGCCGCCCCCGGAGAACCAACAATCGTATACGACGCGTTCTCATTGGATGCCAACGATGACGGAATTGCGTAGCCGGCATACGTTGAACCGCCACCACCACCCATTGCATTCGGACGAATGCGGAACTGATACGCGTTCGCCGCCATGTTGGTCATGTCCGCAATGATAGCGTCTTTATTTGCGCCGATGCTCTGGGCTGTGAACATGCTCAAACCGACCGCAATGGCGATACCAACAATGATAACGCCAAGAATAATAAGCAAAAGTTGCTGTTGACCCATCGTGACCTCCTCTTGGTTGACCTCAATAGTCCTGCCACATCATATCTGCGAATGATTAAAAAAAAACCGCTTCTCTCGGGGGAGAAAAGCGGGTATAGCAGCATCTGTGTGAAAGTAAATCTTACTGGAACGCTGCAACGAACACAAATGGAGGAACAAGCTTTCCATCTGTTCCGTATGCGCCCGTAATAGTGTTGAGCGAATCTTGTTTCGAGACACCCTTGAACGAGATACCAGTCGTACTGCCTGCAGTACTAATCGTATACGACGCGTTCTCATTGGATGCCAACGATGACGGAATTGCGTAGCCGGCATACGTTGAACCGCCACCGCCACCCATTGCATTCGGACGAATGCGGAACTGATACGCGTTCGCGGCCATGTTGGTCATGTCCGCAATGATAGCGTCTTTATTTGCGCCGATGCTCTGGGCTGTGAACATGCTCAAACCGACCGCAATGGCGATACCGACAATGATAACGCCAAGGATGATGAGCAGAAGTTGTTGTTGACCCATAATACCTCCTATAGTGTATGGTTATTGTGAAATGAGAAGCTACCGCATTTAACTATCAGGTTCGTAACGGTCCTATGCTTTACCAATCTTGTGCCAGACGGCACACGTGTTTGTAATGCCCAGATTTCGTATCTTTGCATATCCCAAGCAAAGTCCCATAGAAAAATTTACCGCTTACGGTCAGTTTTACTTCGAACAAATCCACACCAGACTTTTGGTGGCACAAAGATAGTTAGTTCCTTTGACTGAATCAAGTATAACGATGAGCAAAAAACCTAAAGTAATCGTTGTCCTCCCGGCATATCGGGCGGAGAAAACCTTGGAGAAGACCGTCAAGGAAATTCCCAAACGAATTGTTCATGAGGTCATTCTTGTTGATGATGCCAGCAATGACAAAACCGCAACGCTGGCCCGTAAACTCGGGCTTACCGTCAAGCAGCATGAAGCCAACCTGGGGTATGGGGGAAATCAGAAGACCTGTTACAACCTTGCACTCAAGCACGGCGCAGATATTGTGGTGATGTTACACCCAGACTACCAATACGATCCGAAGCTCATTCCTTATTTCGTAGATTTCATCTCTAAAGGTTATTTTGATGTGATGCTCGGAACGCGAATTCGGACGCGCAAAGAGGCTCTTGGTGGCGGGATGCCAAAGTACAAGTATTTCGCTAATCGGTTTCTTACGATGTTCGAGAATATCGTCTCAGGGCACAATCTCTCGGAGTGGCACACAGGAATGAGGGCCTATCGAAGGGAAGTGCTGGAGAACATTGACTTCATGAGCAACTCGGATGACTTTGTGTTCGACACTCAGGTTCTTTTTCAGATTATTGAGAAAGGATATAAGATCGGCGAGATCCCTGTGCCTGTGCGATACTTCCCGGAAGCTTCGAGCATCAACTTCACCCGAAGTGTTCGGTATGGAATTGGAACGGTTTTCACTGCTCTGAAGTACTTAGCTAAGAAAATCGCGCGTTTGTAGGCATTGCATCTCCCCGCCTCTGAGTCAGTTTCATCCACTCTCATTTACCCCAAAAACAAAAAAACCTAAACGTCCGGCAGAGGCTCGCGAAAGCCTTCGGTTTCGTTTTGGGTCTTAGGTCCTCTCAATCAGCGAGAGGGGAAACCCTCTTTGTTATTCGCGATTCCTGCCGGACTTGAAGACTCCTACCTAAGAAGCGCCGATAAGAGATTCCGCTGGAACTCCAAGTTTGTTGTGCAGGGCTCGAATCATTTCAACAGTCAGCGGACGCTTGCGGTTGAGAATCTCTGAAGCTCTGCTTTTGCTGCCGATGATCTCAGCGATATCCTTGTTCGTAAGCTCCAATTGCTCCATTCTGAATTTGATGGCTTCAATAGGGTCCGCCGCTTCAATCGGAAAATGTTCTTCCTCGTACTGTTCGATGAGAACCGAGAGAACGTAGACAAAATCCCCCTCTTGTGTGCCGGGCTTCGCATCGAAATGCTTCTCAAACACTGCAAGGGACTTCTTGTAGTCTCTGTTGGTTTTGATGGGTTTGAGAACGCTGAGAATTTCAGTCATTATGCCTCCTCTGGATTATTGATTGCATCATACTCTTTGTGCGTGCCAATGAACCGGATGTAGAGAATCTGGATTTCGTAGTTGATACGAACAACGAGCCGGTATTTGTTGCCAGCAATGTTGAATACTGCCCTGCCGCTTTGAAGTATGCTTGCAGACTTGTAGTGCTCTTTGACCTCATTGGGACTTCGCCATACAGCCTTCTTTGCCTCCGCATACCAAGCTCTCAGCGGCTGCTCCGCGTCCTTATGTTTCCTCCAAAAGTTCCGAAGCGTAGACCGGGCAATGACTCTCACGGCCTCAATATACGAAGTTCCCAGAATTGGAACAAGAAAAAAAATTTGTGCATCAGTTCTCCAGTTTCGATAACCGCCGGAAGAAGGACATTGTACCCTCCTAAACCTTAGCAGTTCCATTCGCAGCAAGGGGAGCTTGGGGAGTTTTGCAGATAGGTTGACGTGAAGCTCTTGCCTGAAAACAAAGACTGAAACTCTTGTGGGCCCTGCAGGACTCGAACCTGCGACCAGCGGATTATGAGTCCGCTGCTCTAACCAACTGAGCTAAGGGCCCGTTTCTCATTACCAAAATATCGAACCGTCACCCGAAAAGCAAGGATGCACGAGATCGTCATTGACGCGTCCTTAACTCATCGAGTTTTTGTTGAGCAAACGGACGTGCTGGATCGATCGCAAGTAAGCGCTGCAAGTAAACCATTGCGGGCGCATACGTACGTTCTATGAGGTAGAGGTTTGACAGCATTTCGAGCACTTCGATGTTGACTGGATCTTCCTTTAAGGCAATATGAAGCTCGTCAAAAGCTTGTTCGCGCAAAGCGAATTGAAGATACTCCTTTACAATGGGGAGACGAAGCCCGGCTCTTCTGCGGGGGTCGTTCTCATTGCTCATTCGATCGAGAGCTTCAAACATCTGACTGAGTGGTGCTACGAAGAAGCTGCTGGGATTCAATTCCCTCAATCGTTCAAATGATCGCTTTGCCATAGGCGTGTCCCCCGCAATCACTAGGAAATACGCTGCTGCCTCAAGTGTCGGTGTAAAGAGAGAATCAACCTGATACGATGTGCTGAGGAGTTTCAGCGCTTCGTTTCGATAACCGATGTACCAATAATCAAGCGCCATGCTCAGATACTCTTTTGCTTTCTCTGGAGCGAAGGGGATTCGCACAACCGTTTGCCTCCGTTCCATGAGTTGCTCATGATAGTGCACCTGCCCGATCATGAAACTCGTTTGAGAGAATTGCTTAAGCCGATGGAGCACGGGTTTGGCCTCATCAATATTCCCACCCATTCCTAACGCTACGGCGCAATAGAACATCACGATGGCATTCTGAGAATCCCACTCCAAAATAGCCTCAAAACGATTCGCAGCCTCTTGTGTTTTTCCAGAATGCACCAAGAGTAACCCTTCTCGAAAGACATTCCTCGCCTCACGTTGCCGGGTCGGGGTAAGTTCTTCCCCCTTCCCCGTTCTCAACCCTCCGAGTTCTGTTATCTCGATGATCTCAAAGTCTGCGACCCGCAACACTGTGCGGAACGACTTTGTCCGGCATAGCGCTAACTCTGTTTCAACATCCCTCAGCCCTGATGGGCCAACAACCGAGACAATAAAGCTGATGTTCCCATCACGCAGTAGGGCCGCAAAAACATCGGGCAACATGAGCACCTGCAAGTGAACCATTTTCCTCTCTCCGATCCAGAGTGCCATCTCTTTTCGCCAGGAAGCGATAACGGCATCTTTCGGGGCATTGCGTTCAATCCATTCGCCGACGGCACGATACGGAAGGAGAGGATTTCCTGGATTCCTTGCCGCTGATGGCTCAGAAACGTTTCCACGCTGGAACTCGAGCGAAGCATATGAATAGACCCACACGAGATTTGGGATTGTGCATGCGGCTATGAGTGCAGAGACTCCAATCGCCGTGATGTTTTTCTTCATTCCGGAGAATTGTACTCGCAAGAAGAACATCTTCAATCCAATCGCAGAGATCGAAAGAATCGGAACGAGGGGAACAATAAGAAGTCGTACATCAACGAACGGATAAACGAGTATTATGACGAAATACAGCCCAAGGAACAGAAGAAGAAATCTGACGGAAAAGTCCCTGAACCCGGCAATCGCTCCATACAAGAACAATCCAAACGGAATGAGAACAAGCAACCACGTAACCGAAGGAAGAGCTTGGCTTACGGAAGCATACAGCGTTTGATCGGGGGGGAGCAACCCAAGTGCAGTGGCGCTATACTCTGAGAAGAAGGTCAGAGATCCGAGCATGCTTCCATAAGCAGAAAGATTGCTGACCGTTCGTGCCCACAGTTCTTCGATGATCGGCGCCCCGGGCAACGTATGAAAATTGGAAATGTACACCGAGACTTTCCGAAGCGCTGGGTTTTCAAGAGGCGCAACGAGAATTTCATTTCTGAAGAACCATATGACGCTCAAGGCGACCGGTGCCAGAAAAATCAATGCAGCTTGAGTACCACGCCTCCGAAGAAGTAAGACTATGCACAGAGCAATCACAAGGGCCCATCCGACTTCCCTCATGAACACCGAAGCAACAGCGCTTCCCATGAGCGCATAGAAGTATTTATCACTGCGCTCTTCAGAAATGCACTTCTCACATAGCAGGAAAGCGACAACCATGATTAGGAGAAATGGAACATCGGAGAGGATCTGAGTTCCGAACAGAACGAAAAGGGGATGAGAAAGAAGGATCAATGTCGCACCCGACGCAATCGCTTTTCCCACGTTCTTCGAAGTCCAGAGAAAGAAGAGTGCGACAAGAAACGCCCCCGCTAATACAGTGGCCCATTTTGCGGCGACGATTTCGTTTGGGAAAATTTCGTTTGGGAAAATGGCTACGAATGGAGCCAAGGCCAGCGAGTAGAGGGGTGCATGAGGCACGTAATACTGCGGAAACGGTGTGGTGAAATCCTTGAAGCCTTGAAACGAAGCGAGCGACTTTGCCCAGATCAGATACCTTGCACTGTCTGGGTTAATCAGGAACGTTTCGTTGATGAGTGGGACGGCGAGAATGACAAATAGAAGTGCCAGCAACCAAGCGCGGTAATCCAACCAGCCAGGGAAAAGAGAGAGTCGATCCCGACTCGTCGGGATGGTTTCCGTCGGGGTACGTGACGTATGTTTGCGTTTCGATCTGATACAGATTCTTTGGAACTTGGAAGATTGGTTCAATCCGCAACTCGAGATTCAAGAAAATCTAGAACTCAGTTGCGGTGCCCGCCAGACAGCGGTCGGGCTGGCACGACATCGTGGATAGCCGACGTGACAAACGAAAACGCGTAAACGGAAAGATGGGGGGATGTGGTTGTAATCTTGAGAGTGTGCTCTCCGAACTCCTTGTTCTTAACAATGTTGTACAAACGCGGGGTGTCAACGAAAATGATACTCAGGGAATCTTTCAATTCCACATCGTCCCCCCGATTATCGTCTGTCAGCGGCAGGCCATCTTGCTCGATCACAATCTTACAAGCGCTCCCTTTCTCCAAATTCAACACCGCCGCGACTTCAGCAGCCTGGTACATAACGCTCAAATACCCCTCTTCCTCAGCACTCCCATTGAAGCGCACGAACTCGCGCTCCATCATCCATTTCCCGTCAACATAGAATCTCCCCAGCAAATAGAACCCGTGATCTTCGTAATCTACCGTTGACTCCGGATTCGAACCTTCGATATTCCCAATCGCTCCCTTCAAATATCCGGCATGAATATCCATCGATGCCTTGTGGCATGCTACTCCCAGTTCGTCGGTCTCGCGAAGCGCTCCTGTCAAATCTGGTAACGCCCCACGGATTCCAGACTCGGCCAACAGCGACTGAATGGCTCGTTCGAATTGATCGTAGCTACCTTCCCCTTCGTGCTGGTAACGGATGAATCCATCCCGATCAATTAAGTACATCGTTGGCCTCGAACGAGTTCCAAAAGCACCCCACAGGAATCCCTCATTATCCGTTACCACGGGATACTCGATCCCGTGTTTCCTTGTGGCGCGTTCGACATGTTCCGGATTCTTGCCGAACTTGAATTCCGGTGTGTGAACGCCAATGACAAGCATCCCAAACTCAGAATACTTCTGATGCCATGTTTTCAAGTATGGAAGGGTTCGGAGGCAACTGAGGCTTGCGTAGTCCCAAAAATCGAGAAGGATGACCTTCCCCTGGTGAGCCCTCAATGAGATTGGCTCCCCGTTGAACCAAAAGTCGCCGTACAATTCTGGCACGCGAACGTTTCGAGGCTTCATTTCCATGTTGATTGCTCCGAGATGAACCTATCCAAAAAAGGACGAAATAGCAACCGCTGCATTAGCGAGAGGCTTAGAGAGAGATCGAAATCCTTGCTATTCTGAAGGAATACCCACCCCCCTGCTCTCCCAGAAATAGTTGAACATCGTCTGACGAGAATATCTTGTTCTTGAACTTGACAAGATCCTCCTTGAACGACCACACAAGAATTGCAATCCCCGATCCGAGTAACGCCCCCCCGAGAACATCAGAGGGATAGTGAAGCCCAAGGTAGATACGCCCGTAACTCACCGCCCCTGCCCAAAGGAATACCGGAACCGTAACAAGGACCGAATTGTGTCGAAGGGACAAGAACGTCGCAATCGAAAACGCTTGCGCAGCATGCCCAGAGGGAAATGAAGAACCGATCGCGGACCATTCGTGTTTCGTCTTGACTCCTTGGAGAGTCTCAAATGGTCTCGGACGAACGATGACGGCTTTCATTCCCGCCGAAATTCCAAGACTAAGCGATTGCGTTACCAGAAAAAGAAAGGATGAGTTATCTATGTAGCCGTGATCCAGACTGCGTACGACAGAATACGTTATAGGAACGAGGAAAAAGGCCGGAATGGCACCCTGATCGATCCACTCAAAAATCCCATCCTTTGCAGGATTTAGTGATCGATTGATTGCTTTGAACAACCGGGCGTCGAAACCCTCGGGTTGAAGTTGTGTGAGCGAAGGGGCTGAAAAAGCACACGTCAGAGAAAGAAACAGGAGAAACCTGCGTGCGCTCTGAATCATGAGACTAAAGCCCAGCCATGACGGGCTCGGGGAGTACACGCTGGTATTCGTCGTAAAAGCGAAGGATGCTCTCAACATACGTTGTTGTTTGTCGCCAACCCCGGAAATACCCACCTCGCGGTATCCCTTGTTCCCAGATATTTTCGTGAAGGGTTTGATAGCGTTTCGAAAGGAGAGGAAGCGCGTCCCTCACCGCTTTCCAAGAGTTGGGGTCATCCCCAAGGAATCGAACGACATCTTGCGCATCAAGAACTCGCGACAATCCTGCGTTGTAGGCCGCCAACGACATCCGGAGTCTGTCTTCCTCGGGCGATCCTTCAAAGACCTTGTAAAGAGTCCGTAGGTGGTAAATACCTGCCTTTATGTTGTTATGAGGCGTAGTGGTGTTCTCCACGCCCAATCGCTCTGCCAACTCAAGTTGCGTAACGGGCATGATCTGCATAAGCCCATAAGCCCCACGATAGCTCGTTGCAGTATGCTTAAAGCGCGACTCCTGCTTCATTATCGCAAGAATAAGCCGCCAGTCAAACCCATATCGATCCGAGTACTTCCTGATGATCTTCCCATACCGGTTGATAGATCGTTCGGTGAGGGGGTCTAAAGGAGCCGCAGCGGAATAAGAGTGGGATGGATCCAAAGTGGCATTCGGGGTTCCTTTCTTGAGGAATCCGAAGCCCTGTGGCGGGGTACTACAACCAAAATGGAGAGAACTGATGACGACGATAATAACTGTTAGTTTGTTAAGTATTTTGCTCAAAAAAGGACCTCAGGTTGTGAGACATACGGCGTCCATCCCCATTCCCTCAGAATACCCTTGTCACAGGGATCCCAAGTGTGGACATTAGCTACGTGGGCAACTCTGAAGCTTTCTGCCGTCCTTACCTCCTTCCAAGGTCTGAAGATGATACTCTAAGTAACGCGTTGTCTCTTATGCAGCAAGATAATACATCTTAACAACTTCTTAAGGAATCACTGCAACCATCAAACCGACAATGGCTTCCAAAAGCTGGGCATAAATATAGGCCGCCGGCAAATCAAAGTCAACCTCTTTATTGGCCATAGCCAAACTTCCGTGTCTGCTCCCACATGGATTTGCCAATGGCTATTCATTTGTAAGCCACAATGGCTTATAGTCGAGCCTTCCTGACATTATCGAACGAGATGGAAGTCTGACTGCCTCTTGAATATCCATCGGACCAATCCATCGGCTGTCACCTCAGCCTCCTCTTCTTGGGCTGATCGAACAGACTGATTCCCCAACTCGGACACGGGAGTCGTGGCCAGAAGCTCAATCGAGAACCAAGTACTAGCCAGTAATGGAACATCCCCTCGGCCCGGCACCCCACCCTGCCGATCCCAAAGTCCTATAAGCGGCCCAGCACCGTGCCCATGCTCTCCGATAGGATGAGTATAAACAGTACCGTTAATTCCCTCACGTTTCATTTGAGCAAGGGTGTTTGCGAGAATCTGGTTTCCTGTGAGACCAACCTTCATGTTCCCGAGGAGGATATCTTGAAGGCGATTGCTGTTCTTCAACGTTTGCTTAATTCCATCGGGAACGGCCGTTTCACCTTCTCGGAGGACATACCCCATGTGCTGGGTGTCGGTGTTGAGCCGCATTGCAGTAATGCCAAAGTCGCAGTGCAAGACATCGCCGCGCAGAATGACGGGATTCGTTCCATTTGACATGTCAGCTCCTTTTCGTTGGAGGCTGACGTTTGTTTGAAACCACGTTCCAAGGCCGAGGTCGTGGGTCTTCTGACGCATCCACCAGACAACATCTTGTGTCGTTGTCTTTCCGGGAGTAATGACTTTGTTTGAGAAGGCCTCTGCAATAATCTGATGAACGGTTTCCATCATCTGTTTGTAGATCGGCATCATCTCCGGAATGCGGAGAGTGATGTAATCGAGCGTCAGACGTTCAGTTCGAATAACTCGCTTTGAATACTCCAGACCGAGGGCATCCTGCAATTGCTCCCATTCACCGGCAGATAGACCGTCGGAAAATGCGTGGGTGTGTGAGATATTCACAGAAATTGTCCTCGGGTTACGATCCTTGACTACGTTGGTGAGGAGCTTCCATTGATCCTTTCCCCACAGTTCAGCATTCCCCAAAGTTGTATCACGATAGGTGACGTAAAGCCCGCCTTGTGAAGTTCCCCCAAGCGCTAGACGCTCGATCCCTTTTTCTACGCCACGATCAAAGAAGACGTAGATGGTCCGGCGGCGGGCGGCAAATGTCGTGGGTGCAACGAGCGATGAAAAGACAGGATCTTCGTTGTATTCTCGCATAGGCACGATCCACATGTGCACACCATTCTCACGCATGAGTCGGGGAAGAATGGTTTCAAGACGAATCTTAAGCCATTCCTGCTGAATGGGGGCCTGCTCTCGAAGCGACGGTAGCGGGTTCCTCAACTCCTGAGCATCTCCACGTTGAGGAGCAACACCAAATTGAAGAAAGAAGACCACCAAGGTAAAGGCTCTCTTCATTTCATTGTCCTTTCCAATGAGGAATGATTACTAATCCAAAACCTCCACAACCTTCTTGTTGCTTTTCGTTCCCATGACAATCCGTAAGTCACTTTTCGGCTTCTTTAGATACTTGCTGAGGAGTTCAACGATGCGTTCATTCGCACGCCCTTCCATAGCTGGGGCATTGACGCAAATGAGCAAACTGCCGTCCTCTCTGATCTTAACTGCCTCTTTTCTGCTATTTGTCTTTACTCGCACGTTGATCTTCATAAGCCACCATAAAAACAGAACAACCGCACCAAGTGTGCGGTTGATGAGAAATTCTGAACGTAACCTGACTTGGAAATCATGCAGCCGTGGTATCCTTCATTGTGCGGTTCTCAATATCCTGGATTTTCTGAACACGCTGCTGGTGTCTGCCGCCGCCGAACCACGTCCCAAGCCAAACCGTGACGATCTCTTTGGCCATTTCGGAACCGAGCACGCGGCCGCCAAGGGTTAGCACATTTGCGTCGTTATGCTCGCGGCTGCTTCTTGCGACAAACTCTGAAGTGCACGGGACGGCCCGAATCCCCGCAACCTTGTTTGCGACGATAGCCGAGGCAACTCCAACCCCGTCAATCATGATTCCTTTTGACGCTTGATTCAATGCGACAAGTTTCGCGACAGCAAAAGCAAAGTCGGGGTAATCGCACGTTTGCTCCGAATCGGTGCCCACATCGAGCACGGTGTAGCCGAGGTCATTCAAAAATGGCCGAAGCATCTCTTTTAACTGAAAGCCTCCGTGATCTGCCCCAATCGCTATACGAGTCGCAGCGTTTGGGTTGCGACGATCTTTCGGAAAATGCTCAGAAACACCTCTCACACTTGTGCCAGCGGTCTGCCCCACCTTAGAAACAAACTCAACCCGGTATTTCAGAGCGGCATCGCGCGCAGCAGGAGTGATGATTGCGCTTTCATCTACAGAAAGGGAGGAGATTCCTTTCCGGGCGGCGTTTTCAATATCTCGTTCGGTGATGAGTGTTCGTCCCATGATCTTTATTTATGCTTCAGAGTTCCTTCACCCCATTTCAAGACTTCTAACTTGACACGAGCCGTTCCGGCTGCAATTAGACCGATCTCCTTTGCCGCCCCCAACGACAAGTCAATGATGCGACCATCTACAAAGGGGCCACGGTCATTGACGCGCACAACCACGCTCATGCTGTTGTCGAGATTCGTGACACGCACCATTGAATCGAATGGAAATGTCCGGTGCGCTGCCGTGAGAGCGTTCATGTCGAACATTTCACCGTTGGACGTCTGCTTCCCATGGAAATCATCGGCATAGTATGACGCGATTCCTTCGAGCGTGAGTAGGACGCGCCCCGATGTTGGAGCAGCTATTGCCCTCGTCTCTTCAACATTCTTCGGCGAACTTGCAGACGCTCTTCGTTCTTCCACTTCAGTTCTACCGAACCTTTGAGATGAGCTGCACCCTTCCAATCCAACAAGGAGAAGCAGCACAATAACTGTCACAGAACCGGAGAACAGTCGAATGGAATTTGGTCGAACGTAAACCTGTTCCTCGGAATAAAAAAAGCACAAAGCCTTCGTCTTAGGACTGGCGACCTTTTTTGACAGTCTTTTACAGATAATCATTCATTTGTTTCCGACGGATGTAATCAACGACTTCTTTGACATCCTGTGATCTTCCTTTCTTGCACACGAGAATGGCATCATCTGTTGTGATGATAATCAGATCTTCAACCCCAACAGCGGCCACAACCTTGTCCCCTGCATCAATGTAATTCCGTGAAGCGTCCTTCAGAATTACTTTCCCCCTGAGAGCATTCCCTTCCGCATCGCGGGGGGACAACCTCACCACCTCATCCCACGATCCTACGTCACTCCAACCAAAATCTCCCTTGATCACAAACACATTGCCTGCCTTTTCCATCACACCATAATCGACGGAGATGCCTCTGATCAAACCATAGGCCGTCTCAAGTGTATCATGGTATTGGGGGGTATCGCTCGCAGCATCAACACTCATAAGTTGCGTATAGAGATCGGGGAGATGCATTTCAATCTCGGAGAGAATCGCATTCGCTTTCCAGACAAACATTCCACTGTTCCAGAGAAAATCTCCACTTCTAAGGAACCGCTCCGCAGTTTCAAGATTCGGTTTCTCGGCAAATGTCTTTACGCGGCACACTCCATCGGCAAAGTAAGGATTGCGTTCAGAATGTTCCTCATCAATCTGAATATAGCCGTACCCTGTTTCCGGATGCGTTGGCTTGATGCCAATTGTGATGAGTGCGTTGGTCTCATCGGCCACTCGCTGCGCGATCTCTACAACGCGAAGAAACTCGTCTCTGTTCCTGATGATGTGATCTGCAGGCAAGATGACCATCACTCCATTCGGATCGCTTCTTCGTACCTGGTAGGCCGCCAAACCGATACAGGGGGCTGTGTTACGACCGACGGGTTCTACAATGATGTTCTTTGAAGGAAGAGAAGAGAGTTGATGCTGCACAGCCTCGGACTGGAGCTGATTAGTAACAACGAGAATACGGTCGGATGGAATCAACGATTCAATGCGGTTGACAGTGTTTTGGATCATCGTGCCGGACCCGACGATCTCCAAGAGTTGCTTCGGGGTGCGTTCACGACTTCGAGGCCAGAAGCGGGATCCGACTCCGCCAGCCATGATGACTGCGTAGAGGTTCGACATAGAATCAGTTATTCAAAGAGCGATTTGAAATCCATCAGCGTGGCGACTCCTTCGTCCATCAGACCGGCCCGTTGGTCCGGAGAAGCTGCCACCCATTGCGAAAGCGGCGATGAGATATTCGAAAGAATGTTCATAACACGAACATCATCCATAAACTGATTCTCTCTAACGTATGTGAGGAATGCTGCCATGTGTGTACAGTACTTCTGCAGCATTTCGGGACTCTCTCCGCCAGAGAATCGACCACACTCCTGCAGTACTTTCTCCATCAGTCCTTCACGAGTTTCATCCCCACTCTGCATCGCCTCGACGAATTTCTCGACGAGCATTGAGAATTCGGCCTCGTCGCCACTACCGGCTGTCTCTTGGATTGAAACGGAGGATTCACGGGACGATGCTTCATCAGCCTCTGTCGCCGTTTGCGGCTCACTCTGCAATGCTGCGAATGGTGATTCGAGAGTTTCAGAACCGACTGTCGCCGCCGGCCCAATGCTCATCCCAAAAGCCACCTTGAATTGCTCCTCCACTAACGCTTCTTCTTCCTGCGTCGATTCAAGCCTAGAAGGGTTAAGCTCCACGCGTTCAGCAATCCAGAGAAGACTCATGGCTGCAGCGTCAAAGCCGCTAACACGGTACAATGATTTCAATTCGTTTTGGAGATCCGATGCATTGGAAAGCTTCATCCTGATTTGCTCGAATTTCGAGCGATCATCATCCGTGGGAAGTTGAGCGGCAGGAAACTTTTCGAGAATCGAACTAATATACTGTTGTGCTCTGATCATGATTTGATGTGGACGCGTGGAACTCGGGCTGAGATAGCGCAGCAGATCTCGTAGGGAATTGTTCCCAAACGATTTGCCAGTTGCCAAGCATCAATGACCCGACCGCCTTGTTCACCGATCAACACAGCCTCATCTCCGACATGAATGTCTGCACCACCAACATCAACCATCAATTGATCCATGCAAATCGTTCCGACAATAGGAAATCGTTCTCCGCGAATGAGTACAGATGCCTTGCCAGAAAGAAGTCTTGAAAACCCGTCGGCATAACCAACGGGCAGTGTTGCAATATTTGTTCTCTTCTTTGCAATGAACTTGCGCCCGTAACTCACGCTTTCTCCCGATTCGACACTCTTGAGAAGAGACACTTCCGTTTTTAATGACAGCGCTGGCTTCAAAGGAACGGATTCTGATGTTTGGCGCGAAGGATAATATC
This sequence comes from Ignavibacteriales bacterium, assembly GCA_031420835.1. Classification (GTDB taxonomy): domain Bacteria; phylum Bacteroidota; class Ignavibacteria; order UBA10030; family UBA10030; genus JANONN01. The sequence goes on from JANONN010000198.1 coordinate 14,187, forward strand.
CATAGATCATCAATCCGGGACGTACCATGTCAAAGTACGATTCGGGGAAGTCGAGGATTGCCGCGCTGTTCGCACAATGACGTACTTCCAATTCCACTCCCTCTTTGCGAATCTGTTCAAGGCTTTGCTCAAACCTCGATAGTTGCAACCTTGTGAAGTCTTTGTTTCGTTCATCAGCCGTTGCGAAGTGAGTATAGGCACCCTTGATCTCGAGCCGTCGGTGCCGCTTAATCGCACGAATAAATGTTCCAACCTCCTTGGGACTCACACCGATACGATTCATCCCCGTCTCAACCTTGATGTGAACGGGAATCGTTTTCCGCGCTCGCTGACCCGCTTTTTCAAGGAAATCTGCATCTCTCAAAGAACAAACTGTTGCCTCAAGTCCGGCCACAACAATGAGCCTCGCCTGACGCTCGTTTGGAAGCGTGAAGACATGAATAGGCTTCTTAATTCCCCCCGCGCGAAGGCACTCACCTTCTTCGGCAGTTGCAACTCCAAGGTAGTCAGCCCCTTTTTTCTCAACATATCGAGCAACCTCAATCAACCCGTGACCGTACGCATTTGCTTTGACCACCGCCATGATTCTAATGGCTGCCCCCACCTTCTTTCGCACACCCTGAAGGTTTTGCGCGATCACTCTTAGATCAATCTCAGCAACTGTAGGGCGTGATGGGGTCACAGACTTGCGTACCGTTCATGTCGGCACTCTGTAAAGACTCGACAAAATGCGGTGAGAATATAGCGTATTGGCCACTGAATGTCAACGAAATGCGTAGGAACGGAAAACCCACTGGGCAATTTCCAGTGGGCTATGTTAAGTGGACCGTTGGGCAACCTTCAACCTATTGAGAGCCCGCTGCAAGGCTGCTCTGGTCTTATCAAGATCTGTTTCTATTCTCTTCTCTGCAATCCGCTGTTGTGCACGATCGCGCGCCCCCTCCGCTCGGTTGAGGTCAATTTCATCTGAACGTTCGGCAGTCTCAGCGAGAAGGACAACTTTATTCTCGTGCACTTCGACAAACCCGCCGCTTGTGGCGTAACGGGACTCGCGTCCTTGTTCATCAATGAGCTTTACTTCACCAATAGTTATGGAAGAAAGCAAGGGTGCGTGACTTCGTAACACCTGAAATCCGCCGACAACGCCCGGTGCGCTGAAGCTTGTGACAATTCCTTGGAAAACAACCTTCTTCGGTGTAACAATTTCGAGTTGAAAAGACTGATCCGCCATAATTCTTATGCCGCCTGCATTCTCTTCGCGTTTTCTATTGCTTCCTCAATTCCACCGACCATGTAGAAGGCAGCTTCGGGAATATGATCGTATTCACCTTCGACGATCCCCTTGAAGCCGCGGATCGTATCTTCCAATTTCACATACTTGCCGGGACGACCGGTAAACTCCTCCGCGACAAAGAAGGGTTGAGAGAGGAACTTCTGGATTTTTCGCGCACGTGCAACCGTGAGCTTATCTTCTTCCGAAAGCTCATCCATGCCGAGGATGTTGATAATGTCCTGAAGGTCTTTGTAGGTTTGAAGGATTTCCTTCACCTTCTTTGCTACCATGTAATGCTCTTCGCCAACCACACCCGGTTCCAAAATGCGGGATGTCGAATCCAATGGATCTACTGCTGGATAAATACCAAGTTCTGAAATCTGACGGCTCAGCACGGTCGTGGCATCAAGATGGCTGAACGTTGTCGCAGGAGCGGGGTCAGTGAGATCGTCAGCGGGAACGTAGATGGCCTGGATGGATGTGATGGATCCTTTTTTCGTGGATGTGATGCGTTCTTGCAATTCACCCATCTCAGTGCCGAGTGTCGGTTGGTATCCGACGGCCGAAGGCATTCGACCCAAGAGAGCGGATACTTCAGAACCCGCCTGGACAAAACGGAAAATGTTATCAATAAATAGGAGAACGTCTTTTCCCTCTTCATCTCGGAAATACTCTGCCGTCGTCAACGCCGTGAGTGCAACACGCGCACGCGCGCCGGGAGGTTCATTCATTTGTCCGAAGATGAGGGCGGTTTTGTCGAGCACTCCTGACTCTTTCATTTCCAACCAGAGGTCGTTTCCTTCGCGAGTCCGCTCGCCGACGCCACCGAAGACCGAATAGCCGCCGTGATGCGTTGCAATGTTATGGATCATCTCTTGGATGATGACCGTTTTACCGACGCCTGCGCCGCCAAATAGACCTGTTTTTCCCCCTTTTGTATAAGGCTCGAGCAAATCAATAACTTTGATCCCCGTTTCGAACATTTCCTTTTGGGTTGAAAGCTGATCGAACGCAGGTGCTGGGCGATGAATGGGATAGAATGCCTTCGCCTCGACTGGGCCAAGAGCGTCAATAGGCTGGCCAATCACATTCAAGAGGCGTCCGAGCACTTTCGGAC
>JANONN010000199.1:0-29034 GCA_031420835.1 Ignavibacteriales bacterium
GATACCGACGAGGGCAACATTTGATCGAATGAGGAACTCGACCGCCTCTCGTGTCAGAAACGGATGACGTTCAAAGTACCGATCGGTACGCCAATGCTTCGACCATCCAGTGTGAACAAGCACAGCTTTTCTGTCAAGCTCTTTTCCTGAGAAAACATCTGCGCCAATCGCGCGACCATGGTTTTCATCAGCTCTCACAACGATACCTTTGAGATTTGCCAGGGATGTGAGCGGCAGTTCGGCCAAGTCTTTTCCATCCTTGAACTTATGGAAAGGGGCGTCGATATAGGTCCCGGTGTTTGCAACCATCTCGATTCTTCCGATCTGAAATGTCGTCCCGTTCTTGTAATGTGATGCAGAGTCTTCCCGGCTGCGAAAATCACCGATCCGTGGGGGCGGCAGACCCACATAGGTGATCATTCCATCCTCAATTGTATGGCTGACGTCAATGAATCGCATAGTGGAAGAGCCATGAGGTAGCAACCCTGTGTGTAAGGGAAACCCTCCATACTGCTTGTCGGGTTGGCAAGGTACCCAGCAGCGCGATGAAATGCAAGATGAGATCGTTGCCGCAGATTTCCCAGTTATCGAAGAAGAATCATCGGCCGAGTCACGCTGTATAAGCCCGCTTCCAAGCGATAATAGTAGATGCCCGAAGGGAGCGATTCAGCTTCAAACAATATTGAGTGCGCTTCGTCGGAGTGTACGTCTCCATCAAAGATGATGGAGATACGTTGACCGAGGAGATTGTAAACAGAAAGGATCGCTCGCCCCGAGAATGGAATGTGGAACCGGATCGTGGTTGATGGATTGAACGGGTTGGGATAATTTGGGGAAAGATAGAACTGAGGTTTTTCCACAATTGAAGATGATGGAACGGAAGTCTGTGTAACATACATTGTGCTCATGATCGTCCCATTCGCTCCGACAACAAAACCAGTGGTAGCATCGAGAAAGACCATATCATTCAATGTCTGATTGGTCGAGGATTGAAGTCGCTGCCACGAAATTCCAGCGTTTGTTGTTTTGATAACGACTCCCCCAGTTCCAAGGGCATAGCCCGTGTCGGGGTTGAGGAAGTATAATGAGCGAAGGTCTTGCCCGGCGACCACGCCTGTCAAATTTACGGCTGGCCATATTTTTCCACTGTCAATTGTTCGTAACATCACGGGCGGAATTCCGGGCGCAAGAGCTCCTCCGACCGCAATGCCGATGGCTGGTCGAACAAATGTTACGTCATGAAGTAAGTTTGCCGTATCGCGTTCCGCCTGGTTCCATGTTTGTCCGCCATCGGTCGTAATTCGAAGAGCGCCACTATTTCCTACTGCCACTGCAAAGGAAGCATCGAGCACAAAAACTTTGTTGAGAGTTGCAGTTGTTCCGGCTGTGGACGAATCCCACGTAGCACCCGCATCGCTTGTACGAAGCACAGAGCCGAGAGCTCCTACTGCAATCCCGTGCGTTGAAGAGGAGAAGTGAATGCCATTTAATGTTCCGGATGGGCGTTGCTGCCAGGTTATCCCTTTGTCGGTTGAGCGGAGAAGGGTTCCATTCCCAACGACAACCACCGTGTTGTTTATGATGGCGAGAGAATTCAAATTCTGGCTTGCTCCGCTTGTGACAGGTACCCAGCTCGCCCCTTGGTTTGTCGTTTTCACGATCGTACCTGAAACGCCAACAGCAAATACTGTTTTGTCCGAATGAGCAGCAACATTGTTGAGTGTTGTTGAGAAGCCTCTGTTTTTCAAAGACCAGGTGGCTCCCCCGTTGGTTGTTCGAAGGACGGCGCCGTTCACTCCAACAATGATGCCATCCGTCGCAGTGCTGAAATGGATGAACCGGAGAGAGCTTGTTGTTCCGCTCGGAATCAAGTTCCAGGTCGTCCCATTATCTGACGTCCTGACAATTGTTCCGCCATCACCGCAGGCAATCGCCACGTTGTCAATAACCCAAACTGAGCGAAGGGTCCGAATCGTCGCTCCGTGCGATAATGAGCCAGCATTTCTCAGAATAGTCCCACTCAAGCCAACGGCATAAGAAACATTTGGGGTATTCTTCACTCCAAACAGCGTGACAGATCCACCGTTGGATTCTGACCGAGTTGTCTTGGGGTTGCTATCGAAGCCAACAACCACACCTCCGTCTTGCCGCGTCCAAGTAGTTCCATTGTTTGTTGTTTTCAAGATGATGCCGCCGTCACCGACGACCACTCCCTGCTTCATTGTAGCCGGTCCACTGTTAAGATCTGCGAAGGAAACGGAATTGAAGTTAGCCAATTCACCCACTTCTTGCCGCGCCCAGGTTGCTCCACCGTTTGTTGTCTTCAAAATTGTGCCACCTTCACCAACTGCCCATCCCATCGTGTTTGAAACAAAACTCATTGCGAAGAGCAGCGGAGTGAACGCGCCGGTAGAAAGCTCGTTCCATGTTTGTCCGCCGTTGATGGTCTTGAAGATTTTTCCCTCGCCGGTGGTCGCTTCACCTGAAACAAATCCCGTATCCGATCCGATGAACGTGATGGCGAGGAGTCGAACCAATCCGTAGGGAGGATTCTGAAGCGTCCAGGTTGCTCCCGAATCAGTCGTTCTTAGAATCGTTCCTGCTTCACCCGCTACGATGAACGACGAAGGGGTGAACATGTGAACGCCGTTTAACGTATTCCCCTGTGGCAAAGGATTCTGCCAAAACCAGTTTGCTTGGGAGAAAGATGTTGAAACGGTGAGCATCAAGACGAGGAAATGCATCAGAAGTTGTTTCACGAGAGCATCCTTTCAGGCTGTCCGGACCCGCTCTCATAATGTAAGCACAAAAGTTGAAAAAGAAAGAAAATGAAACTATCTTCACTCTCAGACGTTCTGCGGAGGAACTTAAGACCAGAATTTGATACCGCCTTCCTTTTGATTTCAAGAAGATCCATCTTGCAGAGAGAACAAATCTTGCGTCTTCCAAACGTAATACTCTTGACTTTCGCTGTCGTAATGGCCGTGTCTGCACAAAACGCCGATATTCGTGGAGTTGTTTCCGACAGCGCCTCCGGCGAACGCATCCCGTATGCAAATGTTGTCATGGTCGGCGTCAACAAAGGAGCGGCAACGAACACTGCGGGTTTCTATCTTATCCCGGGTCTGCTCCCCGGGGCATACGAGATTGCCGCAAGCACGGTCGGCTACCTGCGAATGAAGAAGAACATCCTTGTTCCCGCACAAGGTTCGGTTACAGTCAACTTCGCTCTCATCCCGCAGCCAGTTGAATTGGACGAAGTGGTTGTTACCGAACAGGCGAAGCGTGAAGTGCAGGAGATTGGAACGAGCGTCCACGTGATGACGCAACAGGACTTGCGATTTGTTCCTGCCACGGTGCAACAAGATGTTTTCCGCAGCATCCAGATTCTTCCCGGCGTGGTTTCAGCCAGCGATGTCAGTTCGCAATTTTATGTGCGAGGCGGTGCGGCCGATCAGAACCTCATCTTGCTCGATGGTATCCGCATCTACAGTCCGTACCATGCGATGGGCATTTTCAGCATCTTCGATTCCGATATTATTAACACTACCGAAGTGTACACCGGAGCTTTTCCCGCAGGGTATGGCGGGCGACTCTCTTCTGTCGTGAATTTGACTACGAAAGACGGAACATCAAGCGGAGTGAATGTCCGTTCGAACATCAATTTTCTCTCGACAAAAGTGCAAATCGACGGCGCGGGGTCGGAACATGTCCGCTGGATCTTCAACGGACGGAAGTCGATCTTCACTGACACCTTTCGACGGTTCTTTCAACAAGATGTGCCGATCAAGTTCTTTGACGCTTTTGGTAAGGTGACCTACATCGGCGATGAAAGTCATACACGCTTCAGTGTCATAAGTTTCATGAGCGGCGATGAACTGCGCTCCGGAAAAGTGACGGAGCCAGACTACACTTGGTCCAACGCTGCCGTTGGCGGGAAACTAACGACCCTTTTCGGCGATCGGCTTTTTGTGAACACGATGGTTTCCTTTACGACATTCAAGACTCACCGAGATCCAAAGGAATCGAAGGTTATTCCGCCTGCCTCAACGAGCGTTCAAGAATTCAGCCTTCGTACCGACATGACATTCTATTCAAGCTCACAAGAACTCTACTTCTTCGGCTTTGACTTCAGTTTCCCTCGCCTTCAATACACGTTTGTGAACAGCAACGGTGTTGCACGGGATGTTTCCACAACATCACCCGAAATCTCATTGTGGGGCCGGTCGCAAATGAGTCTGGGTGAAGCAAGAATCGATGCAGGAGTTCATGCAGACCTTGCGACACTCAGCAGGGGAAAAGCCGATTTGTCTTTGTTCCAACCCCGCATTCATCTGAGTTATCCCATCCTCCCTTCGTGGAAGGCAAAGGCATCGTATGGCCGCTTCAGTCAGCACGTCATTACTATCAACAACGAGGATGATCTGATCTCGATCTTCGATGCGTGGATGGCTGTCCCTGAAAACCTGGAATCTCAAAAGGCGGATCATTATGTCGTCGGGTTGGAGGGAAATCTCATGGCGGAACTCTCCGCCAACCTGCAGGCGTACTACAAAAGATACTCATCGCTGGTGATCTACAACCGTGAAAAATTGATTGCCCATGACCCGGACTATCTGAACGCCAAAGGATCTGCATACGGTGCTGAAGCGCTCTTGAGACTCGGGCTGCGCTGGTTGGATGCCTACGCGGCATACACACTGAGTTGGGTCAGCATCACGCAAGGAAGTTTTACATATCCGCCGCGGTACGATCGCCGTCATACGTTAAAACTCCTCACGACCGTCCGACCCTTCAACAATCTCGATGTTTCCTTGCGTTGGGATTTTGGGACAGGGTTCCCGTACACGACGACCATCGGATTCTATGACCGACTTCGTCTGCGTGATATCTTTGAGAGTGGGTATGTAGGCGAGATCGGTGTTCCGTATGTGCGACTCGGAGAAAAGAATGTTCAACGGTTACCAATCTACCATCGGTTGGATGTAAGCTTGAGTTATCGGCTGGCGTTTGGTCCGATCCATAGCACATTAGGGGCTCACGTCATCAATGTGTACGATCGACGTAACATCTTCTATTTTGATCGTAAGACGGGTCGACGCATTGACATGCTGCGTGTGTATCCCACCATCACGCTTCAATTGGAGTATCTCCCATGAGGAAGCTATTCACGGCGTTGTCGATGGGTACTCTGTTGATCACCGGAGGATGCGATGATTCGTTCACCCCGATCATCAACTACAAAGACAACCTCGTCGTGTATTCAGTGTTGAGCACAACGAGTGACACCCAGTATGTGCGAGTGTACACAACATACAATCCTCCAAATTATGATCCCTTTTCAGCATCGTACTACACGCCGGTGACGGACGCACAAGTGGTGTTAACCGATAATATCGGATTATCGGTTACGTTTCGTGATACGATGCTCCAGGCATGGGATAGTACGCGGTACGGCGCGCGAATCCGCGCACATGTGCAATATCCAATTGTCCCAGTCCGAGGAAGAACTTACACCCTGCGTGTCATGTCTCCAACCGTCGGGACAGCTACTGCGACAGCAACGATGCCCGCGGCCGCCACTCTCCTACTTGACAACTATCCCATGCTTCGTTTCCCGCAGCTGTACGATCCGAGCGAACAAATTGTCATGAGTTTGACCCTCTCTACCGCAACAAAAGGATTCGTGATGCGGTTCTATATTGACTATGAAGTGGCCGCTCCGGTCCCGGGCGGATGGCTCCCTCAACGCGTCGAAGTTCCCCGCGTGATTATCCGTGCGCAGAGCATTGACACGCTGGACGCAACGTATCCGACCCTTCAAATTCGCGCTTCGACTAGCGAATATTCCATCGAGCGAGCCGCATTCGGTCTTTCCGTGTATAAAGGAACGTTGGGCTTGCTTTGGAGGAAATATGAAAAGCCCGGATTTATTCGGATGAAGCAGGTGGTCTTTCATTTGTATCAAGTGGAAACGAACTTCTTCAACTACTACAACGTCGCGAATGGATTTCGTGATCAGTTTTCGGTCCGCTCGGATGAGCCGGATTTCTCAAACATCCGCGGCGGCGTAGGACTCTTCGGCGCGTTCGCCATCGATTCGGTGGCGTTCGCCATCCCCTCCGATGTCGGCTATCGTTAATCTTCGACTCATGTTATGCGGTTCCTCGCATTCACTGATATTCACGGAGCTTACAAGAAGACTAATGCCGTAGTTCAATTTAACGAGACGTAAAGGTGGAGTTGAAGGGATGAAGAAACCACGTGTGGTGCTATTTGATCTAGGCAATGTGTTGGTGCGATATACGCCGGAGTCATTCTGGGAAGTTCTTGGGATAGCAGAAAAGGATCAGCAAGAACGGTACAAGAAGGATGTCACTGCAGTCGCAGTGCAATTTGAGTCGGGTCGCATTACGACACAGAAATTCTTCGATGAGCTTGGAACGATCTTCGGGGGAAAATTCGACGATGAACGGTTGAAACAGGCAACCGCGTCGGTGTTGACCGATCCGATTCCGAGAATGGAGGAGATTGTGCAGCGCGTGAGCCAACGGGCCGTCACTGCTCTCGTGAGCAACACGAATGAGTTTCACTATGCGTACTGTCAGCGTGCCATCCCTGCCCTGAAACTCCTCCCCAAACACTTTCTTTCGTTTCAGATGGGTGTGATGAAACCGGATCGTGCGTTCTACGATCATGTCACCAACGAGTTAAGGATTGAACCGAGCGAAGCTCTCTTCATTGACGATGTTCGAGAGAATGTCGAAGGGGCGGAGAGGTGTGGGATGAAAGGGATCGTGTTTCGGCAATCTGACACGTTATTGTTCGAGCTTCGAGAGTTAGGCCTCCTCTGAATGGCGAATCTCGAATTGCCAATGTCGAATTCAGAACCCCACTTTCATTCGAAAGTCTTCATTCCCCATTCCGCACTCCCCATTCCGCATTTCAATTACCAACTTCCCGAACTCCCTCCTCCGGAAAAACTTCCTCCCCCACCAGAAAAACTGCTGCCGCCAGACGACCAGCTCCTTCCCGATGACCATGAACCTCCGCTGGATGAGGTCGCAAAGCTCTCACTCCAACGCTTCTGCCATCCACCTGATTGCGCGCCGCGCTGAAACGTGAATCTCAAAATCGGAAACACGATCACAAAAATCGCAAACGGTACCGCTCCCCACGGCAATCCGCCGAGGACCACCAAGGGAAACGAAAACCAGAACGGCATGAGGAACAGATACAGGAACCATCCCATGGAGCCGGTGGTGAAAAGCCCGATGAGAGTGAACAACCCGACGACAAGGAGAAACACACCACCCATCATGACTTTTCCTTCAAGATCCAACTCTTCACTGCCATCGTCGGATGCGGTGTACGTTCCTTCGATCGTGGCGAGAATGGCATCCACGCCGGCTTGCACGCCTGCATCAAAATCGCCGCTCTTGAAGTAAGGGACAATCTCGTGTCGAATAATCTGGCTACACACAGCGTCGGTCAGCACTCCTTCTAATCCATCGCCAACCTCAATGCGGAGCTTGCGATCGTCGCGCGCGATGAGAAGCAGAACGCCGTTGTCTTTTTCCTTCTGTCCGAGCTTCCATGTTTCCACAACACGGATGGAGTATTCTTCCAACACTTCATCCTGAAGACTCGGAATAATCAGCACCGCCACTTGATTCGATGTTGCGCGTTCGTGGGCATCGAGCTTTGCTTCGATCTCGCGGACAGTCTCCTGCGACAAAATTCCCGCGTGGTCATTGACACGTCCGCTCAGGAATGGGACTTCAAGACGCTGGCTGAAAGCGAGAGAAGAAAGTGCACAGAACAGAAAAAGGAGTTGTTTCATGGCTTGTCTCCTCCCAAGCGAAGTGAGTCGGAAAGCTCATCCTTGTCATCCGCTCGCTTTTCAATCCCTTTCCGTTCGAGCAATTCACCACACGCACGGATTGCATCAATCAATCCATCCGCGGATTTCTTCGTGTTGATGCCGGTGATGATCATTTCTACAATTCGGTCCCATTCATGCTGCTCCACCTTTGCGTTGATGCCGGAGTCTCCGAGCACGATCACTTCCCGCTCGAATGAGCTTATGAAGATGAGAATACCGGTGCGGTCGCGTGTATTGAAAACTTCTTCCGAGACGAATGCTTCTGTCGCTCGCGTTGTAACGCGCCGATGAAGTGTGTCCTTGCCGGCAAAGAATCGCTTAAGTAAAGGAATGAAGTGAGCAGCCACCGCTCCTAAACCTCCGGCGAGCATCGTAGCGAGTGCCAACTCTCGTACACTCACTGGAAACCAAAAATCAGTGAAGCGATGGACAAAGAACATAGAAACAAGAGTGAGCAGTGTTATCAATCCCGCGCAACGCCAAACTGCCTCTTCGTACGGATCGCTTTGCTCAACGACGTAGGGGACGATTTCACCCGAAGTCCGACTTTCCGCTTCTTTGACTGCCGCCTGAATCTTGTCGAGATCACCCGGTGAGAAAAACTTTGGAAGTAAGACCGAGATGAACACCTCCTGTGAGAGTTTCCTCTATGGTATTGAATCTCTTGGTGAGACTCAAGTAGCAAGCGAGAATTTTGTCATTAAAGGAGGATTCTTGTTTTCAAGGGAACAGAAGGGACCGAGCTTGATTTTTCTGCGACCCTTCGCTACACTGTTGGCACGTAGTTCTTCCGACGCAACGATTCCTTTAAGCAAATGTGGATTGATATATGAAAACGCCTGTTGGTTTTATTGGGCTTGGCCTTATGGGATCGGCAATGACCGTGCGCCTTCTGAAAACCGGCTACACACTGAGCGTGCATACACGAACGAAGCAAAACGGAGAAGCTGTGCTGGCGGCCGGCGCCAAGTGGTTTGAGAGTCCGGCTGAAGTTGCCAAGAACTCTGACATCGTGCTCTCGATGATCTCAGATTCGAAAGCTCTTGAGGAGATCGCTCAAGGTCCAAACGGCATTCTCCACGGACTGAAAAAAGGGAGCGTCCATGTTGACATGAGCACCGTTGCTCCCGCCACAACGGAAAGTCTCGCCGCCAAATATAAATCGCGCGGGTGCCATTTCATTCATTCTCCCGTCCTTGGAAGTGTCCCAAATGCCACGGACGGATCGTTGCTACTTTTCGTGGGTGGAACGGATGAAGCTTTTGCAAAAGTTGAGTCTGTTCTCAAGTCGCTTGGCAGTCATCTTTGGAGGTTCGAGAAGCCGGAGATGGCATCGAACATGAAGTTGATCTGCAACTCCTTCATTGCCGGAATGATCGTCACGCTCACGCAGGGGATCGTTTATGCGAAGAAAGCTCAGATCAATCCTGCCACGCTCCTTGAGATCCTCAGCCACTCGGCATTGAACTCCACGATGTATCAAACAAAAGGGAAAGCGATCATTGAGGGAAACTTCACACCGCGGTTCTTTGTGGAGCATATGCTGAAGGATATCGAGTTGGCATTGGAAGCAGCAGGGAAGATAGGCGTTCTGATGCCGGGACTTGAAGCCGCGCAGAAACTTTTTCAGCAAGCAACCGTTGATGGATATGCAAGGGAGGACTATTCAGCAGTGATGAAGGTGTTGGAACAACAAGCCTCGTAGGCGATTCCATGAAGGTACCCTCACCTTGGTGGGTCATAATGGGTTTCCTGATCGCAACTGGTACATTACTGTTTACTTCTTGCGATCAGTCATTCAGCCCGAAAGGGGAGTTCGAAGAACAGATGGTTGTGTATTCGGTTCTGTCGAATGATCGCAACAACCAATACGTCCTTGTGAACAAGACATACGATCCGCCCGGATTTGATCCGCTCGAAGTTCGAAATGATAATGCAATTGCCGACGCTTCAGCAAAAATCACAGCGTCCGGAATCTCTGTTGTCTTCCGGGAGACACTACTCGCTCGAACGGATACATCGCGTTACGCCTTTCCAATCCGATGCCAAGTTTTGTCTCCGTATCAACCATCGCGTGGAATTCCGTTGACTCTCGATGTGTCCTCCCCGCTTGGTTCTGCTTCTGGGACAATGACGATGCCGACGGCTGCATCCATTTCATTCACCGGCAGGAGTATCCTGAACAGTCCTGACGACTTCAAGGATGCCATACCGATAAGTGTAGATATAGTCTTTTCGGATCATACAAAAGGGTATATTATCAGGATGTATGTCGATTATGAGATAGAGATTTCCGGTTCGTGGAAGCAGGAAAGCGTAGAAGTCCCTACGTTCGTCCAAGATACAATAACATATAGCCTTAACGGAGCGAGATACCCATCTCTTACAAGACGTTTCTCTCGAGGCACATATGTTGACTATGTAAACGCAGCATATAAGGCGGTTCTGATTCAACGTTACAGACGATATCAGCAGAATCGTCTCAAGTTTCTCCGTGTGGTTTTCACCGCTCAACAGCTTGAGAGGCACTTCTACAATTACTATTCCATAACGAATGGTTTTCGCGATTCACACTCGATCAGGCTCGACCTTCCGCTCTATTCCAACATGAGCGATGCGCACGGTTTGTTTGGCGGCTACACGATTGATTCCACAATTCACATTCTCCCTGCGACATTTGCTTACAACCGATAACTTCATGAAACGACAGAAATATTGCGGCCTTCTCTTAACGGTAGCGCTTGCGGGCATGGCTCTTTCGTGTGATCAATCATTTGATCCGAAAGGAGTTTACGAGGATCGGCTGGTAGTGTATTCGATTCTGTCAACTGATCGGAACCAGCAATTTGTCCGGGTTTTCTCAACGTACGATCCGCCGGGATATGACCCGCGAGAAGTAGGAAATGATCGGCAAATCAGGGGAGCCCTAGTGTCTATGCAAGAAACCGGCTCGCTTGTGCAGTTTAGAGACACGGCGTTGGCGAGGCCTGACACAAGTCGCTACAAGGACTCATTGCGTCTTTATGTCGGTGCGCCATTCTTGCCGCAATCCGGGAAAACATATCGCCTTTCCGTTTCAACACCAACCTACGGGATGGTGACGGCGACAGTAACGATGCCGAGTAGTGGGACTCTATCCGTCACAGCGGGATATTCGGCTGTTACAGTCCCTAATTCCACAGACCCGAATCGCTTGATTAGTCTCCATGCCACATTTTCAAGCGCCACTCGCGGATATCTCATACGAATGCAGGTCGATTACGAAGTGCAAACTGATACAGGATGGAAACTGGAGCGAGTAGAAATTCCGTATCTTTTTCAAGGGGGAGGTTTCGATTTGACAAAAGCCGTTTACCCAACACTTACGAGAGCCTTAACCCATGCCACACGAGTTGACTTCGTTAACGGTGGATATCGGGCAGTATTGAATCATGTTATTTTGGATCGTCACCCAACGCGCTTGATCACCTTCAAGCATATCGCATTTTATCTTCTGCAAGCTGAAGCGAACATGTACGATTATTACTCGATCACCAGTGGATTTCAAGATCCCTACTCCATTCGTCTCGATCAACCGCTTCATGCCAACATTCAAGGCGGTTATGGGGTATTCGGTGGCTATACACTGGATTCGCTCATATTCCCTCTCCCGGTAAATTTTGAATACAATAGAAGATAAGACTATGAGAATCGTCATACGAAGAAGTGCAATGTTGCTGACTTGCATCTGGTTCGTCCAATCACTGCATGGACAATCGGCAGACGTGCGTGGCGTGGTGAGCGACAGTCTCACGGGTGAGCGAATCCCCTTTGCAAATGTGTTGATAGTAGGAACGACAAGGGGTGCAGCGGCCAACGTGGTGGGGTTCTATCTTATTCCGAATGTTGCCCCAGGTTCCTATGAGATTTCTGTTAGCGCTGTTGGATTTGGTAAGAGAGTGAGGCGTGTCATTGTTCCTTCCTCCGGAAGCCTAGAGGTGAATTTTAGGCTACCACCTGCTGCGATTGAAACCGAGGAGGTTGTAGTGAGCGCATTCGGTCGTCGTGAACTGACGGAGATCAACACCAGCGTCCATATCTTTGATCAGAAAGATATGAAGCTCAATCCTGTGACCGCGCAGCCGGACGTTTTCCACTCGTTGAAAATTATCCCGGGAATTGTTTCGACAAGCGATGTCAGCTCGAAGTTCTACGTGCGAGGAGGCGCCGGAGATCAAAATCTTGTTGTGATGGATGGAATGAAGATTTACAACCCCTTCCATGCGCTGGGGATATTCAGTGTCTTTGATCCGGACATCGTCCGATCAGTCGAGATCTACACGGGAGCGTTCCCAGCCGGATTTGGCGGAAGACTCTCCTCAGTGGTCAATATGATGACGCGTGACGGTCGGGCAGATCGACCATTTGCACGGGCGCATGTGAACTTTCTTTCTTCAAAGATCCAGTTTGAAAGTCCGGTGTATAGCGGAGCGTCGGTTCTTGTCAATGTAAGGAAATCCCTTTTTACGAAGACGTTCGGCAGAATTGTCTCAGAAGATGTTCCACTGACATTCTATGACGGCTTCTTCAAATTAACAGGCCAAACTGAAGGAGGAGGAAAATACGATGCGTCAGTGCTCCTTACCGGCGACGCTTTGACATCAAGCAAGCCGGATGAGCCGAATTACTACTGGGAGAATCAGTCGTTCGGATTCACAATCTCGGGACTTCTTTCTGATAGGCTCTTCGTCAGTTCCACGACTTCGTTTAGTGTTTTCAAAGTTGAACGTGATCCGAAAAATTCTCCGTTCCTTACTCCTTCCTCAAGCACGGTGAAAGAGCCGGGGGTTCGAGCCACCGCAGTGTACTACACAGACCGACAGGATGTGTATCAGTTCGGGTTTGAATTCAGTTTCCCCAATCTTGAATACAAGCTTGTGAACAATCTTGGCGAACCCGTGCGACTCTACGATATTTCTCCGGAGGCATCACTGTGGATCGGATATCAGGCAAAGTACGATAATGTTCAGGTGTCCGGCGGGCTTCATTCTGAAATGGGTCAGATCTTCCTTCGCGGGGTCAAAGATTATTATCTACAACCGCGAATTCATCTAAGCTACTTGTTCTTCGGGAACTGGCGTGGAAAGATCTCCTACGGACGGTTTAGCCAAAATGTTATCACAGTGAGTAATGAAGATGACGTCATTTCGATCTTCGATGCCTGGATTAGAGTTCCCGAATATCTTGAACCTGAACGCGCCGACCATTATGTGATCGGGCTTGAAGGGAATATCACAGAACAACTGTCAATGAACGTACAAACATACTACAAAGCGTTCAATTCTCTTGTAACGTATAATCGAGACAAGGTGGATACATTCGATCCGGATTATGTGAACGGAAAGGGAGAAGCCTATGGCGTAGAATTCTCGGTTCGGTATGGAATTCCAGTTTTCGATTTCTATGGTTCTTATGCGCTTGGGCGGACGCAGATTGATAACCGCGGATTCGTCTTCGCTCCACGCTATGATCGTCGCCATCATGTGAATATGCTTGGAGTTCTTCACCCGCTCGAGGGTTTTGATGTTACCGCGCGATGGGAATTCGGTAGTGGCTTTCCTTTCACGCAAACCATCGGTTACTTTGATCGGCTCCGACTTTCGGGAACTCTTCCCAGTCCATTTGAATACGAAACTGGCGAGCCGTACGCAATTCTTGGTCCGAAAAATTCTGCACGACTCCCCTCCTACCATCGCCTCGATCTCAGCGTCGCTTATCGTTTCACGATAACCGGGTCTTTCGGCGGCTCAGCAGGTATCCACCTCCTCAACCTCTACAACAGTAAAAACATCTTCTACTTTGACCGCAAGACGGGGCGAAGGGTCAATATGTTGCCATTCTTCCCAACAGCCACGGTAAGTCTCGAGTACTAGTCGAGATTTATGGCATTTCGTGGGGATCTTGGGCCTTCCGTGCTTATGCACTTTTCCACAACCTTTTCCACATCTTCCGAACCACAAGTGATTTAGGCACTTTTCGCTTGACTTTCAGACTCTATTCCGTAAATTAACATCTCGTGTGGGGAAAAGTGGGGAATATGGGAGAACAGATGAATTGACCAAAAAACAAAGGGAGTTTCGTGTCCTCTTTCAAAGGGCGGTATTCATACTCAGTTGACAATAAAGGGCGAATTGCCTTGCCGGCAAAGCTCCGAAAGAATGTTTCACTGGAAGCGAACGACACGTTCGTCATTTCTCGTGGCTTTGAGCAATGTCTCTTCGTGTACCCGCAAGATGAATGGAATAAAGTTGAGCAGATGATTCGCGGACTTTCTTCGTCGAACCCGCAACACCGGTTCCTTGTCCGTACACTTTTGCAATGGGCGACGGACACGCAACTCGATAGCCAGTCGCGCATCACCATTCCACAGGACCTCCTGAAGTTTGCAAACATTGAAAACGAAGTGCTCGTGATCGGCGTTTTAGAACGAATCGAGATTTGGAATCCGAAGATCTATGAAGAGTACATGAACAATCAACCCGCAACATACGAAACGGTTGCGGAATCCGTACTGAAAACAACTTCCTGATGAGTCTGAAGATAGTGTGCCGACGAAACGATCCTCGTTGTGAACACCGCTCCCTTCCATACGCCTGTTCTTCTTCAGACTTCGATTTCATATTTGGTGACTTCAACCGGTGGCGTGTATATGGATACAACGCTTGGGGGGGGCGGACATTCGGAAGCAATCCTCCAATTGGCGCCGAACGCACTCCTGATCGGAATTGACGCCGATGAGGATGCGATCAAATATTCTGGCCTTAGACTTCAAAGCTATACGGATAGGGTCAGGCTTTTTAAGGCAAATTTTCGTGAACTAAGGAACGTGCTCGCTTCAGCGGGCATCGAACAACTCGATGGCGTTCTCTTCGATCTTGGGGTTTCATCGTATCAGCTTGATGTGCCTGAGAAAGGGTTTAGTTACCGAACTAATGAACGGTTGGATATGCGAATGGATCGGACACAAACCCTCGACGCTTTTCAAGTTTTGAATCATTATCGCGAAGATCAACTTGTGGACATCTTCTACAACTACGGTGAAGAGCCGGCATCAAGGCGAATTGCACGGGCGATTGCTTATGCAAGAGAACGACAGACGATAGACACAACGGCCGATCTTGCAGCGATCATTACAGAAATCGTCGCGGGTAATCCGGTGAAGTCTCTTTCGCGAGTATTTCAGGCGCTCCGCATTGAAGTCAACGATGAGCTTGGCAGCTTGAGGCAAGCGCTCTACAATGCCGTAAGCCTCTTGCGACAACGTGGAAGAATCGTTGTGATCTCGTACCACTCTCTCGAAGATCGAATCGTGAAAAAGATCTTTCATGAACTTAGTGTAACGAGGATTCCATCCGGTCATAAGCTTGTCGCAGATCGTGTTGTTGAACCGCAGCTGAAGGTATTGACTAAGAAACCGTTGGTGGCCGAGCGCAGCGAGATCATAAACAATCGGCGTGCACGAAGCGCCAAGTTAAGAGCAGCAGAAAAACGCTAATGGCGAATACAGAAACGAAACGTCCACATCGACTTCAAGATTTGGAATCTGCAAAGATCGTGGTTAACCATCGTTCTTCAACGCCATCCCTCTTTGAAAACAACGAGCGACGAATCTACAATGGTGACATACTCACAGAAAGTAATGACCCGCAAGTTGTGCGCACTGAACCGGGGCGCGGCGGATTTACTACGTCACGAAACCAAAAGATCGCGCGACGGAAACTATCGCCGTTCAACATTGTTCTGTCCCTGTTCATTGCCGCCGTGGTAATCGTTCTCTATATCAGCAATATCATTGCTGTTGATCAGCGCATGAATGAGATCAATGCATTGGAGAACGAACATCAACAAATCCTAATGGAACAGGAAATGTTGAAGATGCAGATCAACAGAATGTCCAGCTTGGAAAGGATTCGACAGCGAGCAGAGGAAAATCTCGGGTTGAAAACACCGAATGAACCACCGGTTGCATTGAAGGTCGAACAACAGAAAATTACGGACTTAAAAAAGGTGATTAACGAATGATGCAGGAACGTGAAAGTCCAAATGCGGGCGGACAAAACCATATGATGCAAAAAGAATCCGCAGCCCGTTTGTTCCTTCTGAAACTCTTCTTCGCGGTCTTCTTTCTCCTTGTTGCGGCACGACTTACGAAGATCCAGGTCATGGAAGCAGACCGATATCAGGTTGTCGCGAAGAAACAGTACGAGCAAAAGATCATACTGCCGGGAATTCGCGGAAACATCCATGACCGGAACGGCAACATTCTGGTTTCCAACACCATGTTTGTCTCGTTTGCCGTAGATCCGAAAATGGTTGGAGAAAGTGCTGAGAAGATCGCTGAACGATTCTCAACTGTCTTTGAGCGGCCAAAATCATTCTATCGAGAGCGTCTAACTCCGGGCGAGAAATCGCAACGCCGATTCATTTGGCTCGAACGCCAGGTGCGACCTGAGAAAGTGCGGCGAATTGATACCGGAAGCTTGGAGGGGATTGTTGTCATCAACGAGTCGAAACGACTCTATCACTACGATGAATTGGCCGCGCCTGCGATTGGGTTCACCGATCTTGATAACAAAGGAATTTCAGGCGTCGAGCTGCAACTGGACGAAGAGTTGCGGGGACGTGATGGATACGTCGTGATGCAACGGGATGGACTTGGTCGTGCCAGATCGTCAGCGGATTATCCACGCGTTGATCCGGCCAACGGCAATCAAATCGTTCTAACACTCGATCTCGCATATCAATCGATCGCTGAAGATGAGCTTCGCCGGGGCATTGAAGCGAATAAAGCTGACGCAGGATTGGTGGTCATGCTCAATCCAAAGACCGGAGAGATCTTGGCCATTGCCTCATATCCTATAATCAATCCCAACGATGTGAGTCGTATCGACATGAGTCTCGCAAAGAACCGAGCTGTGAGTGACGTATTCGAACCCGGATCGATTTTCAAGATTGTTACAGCTTCTGCGGCGTATGAATATGGTCTTGTTTCTCCGGAGCAAAAATTCAATGCCGAGGGTGGCACATACAAAGTTACCTTGCCGCGTGGTGTTATCCGACTGATCAAAGACACGCACGAACATGATTGGCTGACGTTTCAAGAAGCTGTCGAAGTCTCAAGCAACATTGTAATGGCAAAGATCAGCATGGGCATTGGTGCGGAGCGCATGTACCGTCAGGCGCGTGACTTTGGATTTGGAATTCCAACCGGGATTGATCTCCCGGGCGAGGTGCGTGGAAGATTGAAGAAGCCGCACGAATGGTCTGGCACAACACTTCAAACACTTTCGTACGGTTACGAAGTGGCTGTGACGCCGCTGCAAATTGCCGCCTCTTATGCCGCGATCGCGAACAAGGGAGTGCTCATGCGGCCGTTCTTCGTGAAGGAAGTGAGGAATCAGACCGGCGAAATTCTTCGAGAACAACTTCCGCAAATGATTCGACGTGTGGTGAATGAAAAGACGGCGGCATTTCTCTCCGAGGCTTTTGAAGGAGTTGTGGAACGAGGCACCGCGAAAGAGGTCAAACTTTCCTCTGTGCGCATAGCAGGCAAAACCGGAACATCGCGCAAAGTTATTGATGGGCAGTACGTCTCGGGAAGCTATACGAGCTCATTTGTTGGATACTTCCCCGCGGAAGATCCGCAGATCGTTTGTCTGGTGATGATGGACAATCCTCGCGCTCGTGGGTATTATGGCGGATCGACGAGCGGACCAATTTTCAGGAATATTGCCAAACGAATCGTGAATACGTCGGCTAACTTCTCTCGCACGCCCGCATCTCGCTTGGCGAAAGAACATGGACCAGGTATCACGGTACCGGATGTTCGAACGCTCCCGCTCCACATTGCGGAGAAGATCCTCGATGGACTTGACCTTAAAGCACAAACTTTTGGGACAGGCGATGTCGTCGTCCGGCAAGTCCCTGAACCTGGTAAGAAAGTGGAAAAGGGAGATGTGATTGCGTTAGCATTGAACAGCGAGTCCGCCAAAGGCGGAGTTGCGGGAGATCGTGTTGTCGTTCCCAACGTGCGAGGGATGAGCATTCGTCGCGCAATCAACCGTTTGGTAATTGACGAGTTTGAAGCGGACATTGTTGGCTCCGGAGTTGTTGTACAGCAAACTCCTACCCCGGGAACGAATGCAAAGCCGGGAACACGCGTTCGAATCGTGTGCGAACCGCGTGCGTACACGACAGCGACACTTTACTAAGCCTCAAACAAAGAAATGTATTCGCGCAAAGGCTCAGATGACGTTATCAAAACTACTGGCCGGTGTTCAGGTAACGAAAATGTTCCAGACTATGTACGGACGGATGGTGGTAACGCATGATGTCGCAGTTCACCGCATCCAGTATGACTCGCGAGCTGTGGTGATCAATGACTGCTTCGTCGCCATACGAGGCGCTTCCAGTGACGGACACCGTTTCATCCAAGATGCAGTGAATCGAGGAGCAAAGGTCGTTGTGATGCAGGATGACGCAGCAATGGATGATTCATTCTTCATGCATGCGGGAGTTGTGAAGGTTGTTGTCTCGGACAGTCGAAAGGCGCTTGCTCAGATGGCCGGCAACTACTTCGACCATCCATCGAAGAAGCTCACGATGATTGGTGTGACGGGAACAAACGGAAAGACTACAACGACCAACTTGATCTACAATATACTTCTGGCCGCGGGGGAAGAGCCGGGTCTCGTCGGTACGATAGAATATCGAATTGGGTCCGAAGTACGGTCGGCCGTTCACACCACGCCCGAATCGCTTGAGTTAAACGAAATGCTCGCGATGATGGTTGAACGCGGTTGCACGTCGGTTTCCATGGAAGTCTCATCGCACGCACTCCATCAATCGCGTGTTTTCGGAATGGAGTTTGACATCGCGGCGTTTACGAACCTCACGCAAGATCATCTCGACTATCACGGCACCATGGAAGAGTACTTCAAAGCGAAAAAAATCCTCTTCGATACTCTGAAGTCGAATGCGAGCGCTATCATAAACATAGAGGACCCGTGGGGAGAAAAGATCGTTGACAAAACACTGGCCAAAAAGATATCGTACGGTACAAGTTCTGGGGACGTCCACGCATCCAATCTTCAACTTTCGATGGAAGGAACATCGTTCTCAGTTCATTACGGTGATCAGATCCAAAGAGTGCAATCACATTTGGTAGGACGGTTCAACGTTTACAACCTCCTCGCAAGTTTCTCCGTCGGGATAGCGTTAGATATTTCACCGGAGATCATTCAAGCAGGAATTAGTCAGGTGACAAATGTCCACGGCCGATTCGAACGCATTTCTTCTCCGATTGGTTGGACAGCGATCATTGATTACGCACACACACCCGATGCGTTAGAGAAATGTCTGCAGACAATTCACGAGGTGCTCCCCTCTCCGCGGAAGGGAAAGATCATCGCGGTGTTTGGTGCCGGCGGCGATCGCGATCGCACAAAGCGTCCATTGATGGGACACATCGCACAAAGTCTGAGCGATGTCACGATCGTAACATCTGACAATCCTCGCACTGAGGACCCGGATCGAATCATTGATGAAATCATAGGCGGCATCGAGGATCCATCGGGAGTGATTCGAGAATCGGATCGCAGAAAGGCAATCGAACTCGCGCTGCGACAAGCAAAAAAGCATGACGTAGTACTGATCGCAGGGAAAGGACACGAGGACTATCAGGTTCTCGGCACAGAAAAAATTCATTTCAGCGACCGTGAGGTCGTTGACGATTTCATTCGCGCGAACTCATGAAGCTCTTTCTCAATGATTTACTGAGTATCCGGCACAGTGCATCTTCTGATGCTGGGAAAGACAATACTCAGTTCACCGGAGTTTCCACAGACTCACGATTGATCCAGCCTGCCCGTCCGGCAGGCGGGCGGGGTAATCTTTTCTTCGCACTTCGCGGAGAGAAGTTCGACGGACACGATTTCATCACGAAGGCGATTTCATCCGGCGCGGCAGCAGTTGTTGTTGACAGGCGTTGGGCGGATCTTAACATCGCACTTTACACAAGTCTCTCAGTACCAAGAGTTGTTGTTGAGGACACCACTCATGCACTTGGCGATCTTGCAAGAGTGTATCGACGGAAGTTCCGAATTCCTGTTCTTGCGGTCGCCGGGAGCAACGGCAAAACGACAACAAAAGAAATGATCCACGCAGTTCTCCGGAACAAATACCACGTGCTCAGCACGGAAGGAAACCTCAACAACCATATCGGCTTGCCGCAAACGCTGTTGCGATTGGAAGCGAAACACCACCTCGCTGTCGTGGAAATGGGAACAAACCATCCGGGAGAAATTGCTCGGCTGTGTGAAATTGCAGAGCCGACTCACGGTCTCATTACCAATATCGGGAGCGAGCATCTGGAATTCTTCAAAACTCTCCGCGGCGTTGCAAAGGCAGAAGGCGAATTGTTCGACTGGTTACGAGAACATGGGAAGCGGTCCAATCTCTTTGCGAACTATGATGACAAGCATCTTGTCGAACTATCGAAAAAACAGCGTCGGAAGATCACGTATGGATTTATGAACAAGAAGGCCGATGTGGTGGCTCAGGTGGCGTCGACATCAAGCGCAGGCGCAATAGCGTTTACTGTGAAGCCGAAAGGGAAGAAGGCCTTTTTGCTTCAGCTCAATGTTCCGGGTTCGCATAACGCGATGAATGCGCTGGCGGCTGTGACTGTCGGGTTGTGGTTCAAAGTTCCGCAGAAGAAAATTCAATCGGGGTTGGAATCATTTACCGCGTCGAGCAAGCGAATGGAAGTATTCAAGATCGATGGAATTACCATTCTCAATGATACATATAACTCGAACCCCGATTCAGTTCTCGCTGCCCTTCAAACGATCAAAGCAATGGACGTACAAGGGAAACGCATAGCCTTTCTTGCAGATATGCTGGAACTTGGTTTGAAAGGGGAGGATGAACACAGAAAAATTGGCAAGGTGGTTGCGAAGCACGACATCGAGTATCTCCTGACCTTTGGATCGCTCTCACGCTTTACTCACGAAGCCGCGTCGACGCAGTTCAAAGCTCACTACGAACAAAAAAATATACTGGTAGAATACCTTGCCGAGCTGATCACGAAGGGCGATGTCGTTCTTGTCAAAGGTTCCCGTGGAATGAGGATGGAGGATGTCGTCACATTTCTGAAGGAGCGCATCCCAAAAGCGGCGTAGATGCTCTATTACTTTCTCACCTATATTGACAAGCTGTATGATGTTCCTGGTTTCGGCGTTTTCAGGTTCATCACATTCCGGGCCGGAGCTGCAGCAGTCACGGCATTGGTGATCTCTTTTTGGATCGGGCCAAAGATCATCCGACGGCTCCGCGAACTTCAAATTGGTGAAGCCGCGAAACTGGAAGCGCCCAAAACACATTTGTCGAAAGCCGGAACACCAACCATGGGCGGGCTTATTGTTCTTATCTCGATCCTTCTTCCGGCCTTGCTCTGGACTGATCTGAAGAACACATACATCATTCTCATCATCTTTGTTACCGCTGCACTCGGAGCGGTAGGATTTTTGGACGACTATCTCAAAGTGGTGAAGAAGAAACCGAAGGGGCTTATTGGTCGCTACAAGATTGTCGGGCAAGTTGCGATTGGACTCGTCGTTGGAAGTGTCATCTATTTCTTTCCGCATTGGATTGACGCGGATTTGTGGAAGATCAAATCGAGTACGACTGTTCCATTCCTCAAGAATTTCGAATTCGATTTTGGTTGGTTCTACATTCCAGTTGTCGTGTTTGTCATCACCGCAACATCCAACGCAGTGAATCTCACGGACGGTCTCGACGGTCTTGCCATTGGGACGGTCGGTATTGTAGGAGTAACGCTGGCCGTCATTGCCTACGTTTCCGGCCACATTGAACTGAGTCAATATCTGACAATTCCCTTTTTGCGGGGGAATGGGGAACTGGCAATCTTCTGCGCGGCTCTGGTGGGAGCGGCGCTTGGATTTCTTTGGTTTAACTCGTACCCCGCGCAGGTGTTCATGGGGGATACTGGTTCGCTCGCCCTCGGCGGCATCATCGGTGCTATGTGTGTGTTGATTAAGAAAGAGTTTCTTCTTCCGACGCTCGGCGGCGTATTCCTGATTGAAGCTCTTTCAGTCATCATCCAGCGTATGTATTTCAAATACACAAAGAGGAAGTATGGCGAAGGACGCCGGGTCTTCAAGATGGCCCCGATCCATCACCACTTCGAGTTACTCGGATGGCCGGAGCCGAAGATCGTGATACGGTTCTACATCGTTGCGATTCTTCTGATGATCTTGAGTTTGGCGACGTTTAAGGTGCGATAATGAGTTCAACGGCACAAAAGAAGTTGCTAAAGAAAATCCGCGACAGGATCGTCAAGGAATATAAACCGGAGAAGATAATTCTGTTCGGTTCGCTTGCGTATGGCAAGCCCGCTGCAGAAAGCGATTTTGATCTTCTCATTATCAAACGAACAACGCGTGGATACTTTGATCGCATACGGGAAATCTCAGACATTTTTGGACTGAGGAATTTTAGTCTCGACGTGATTGTCCGGACGCCGGACGAACTCGAAAAGCGACTAAAGGAAGGAAGTGTTTTTTATGAGGAAATTGTAACGAAAGGAAAAGTTTTGTATGAAAAGACGGAAGGAAGTCGAGCACTGGCTTAAGAAGGCAGACGATGACCTTCTTCTCGCACGACGTGCGATGGCCGGCAAAAAGAAGATTCTTTGGGCCGTGTGCTTCCACGCCCAGCAATCTGCTGAAAAGGATCTGAAAGCATGTATCATTGCTCGTGATGTTATTCCGGACAGAACACATGACCTGCTTAACATACTCGAAGATTGTGTCCAACACGACCCAGAATTTACGTTCCTACAATCGTACTGTCGGAGACTGAATCCATACAGTGTGCAAGTGAGGTATCCGGATGAACAAGAGATAACAACTGCCGAGGCGAGAAAAGCACTAAAAGCCGCCGAAAAGATCAAGGAGTTCGTGCTTGA
This sequence comes from Ignavibacteriales bacterium, assembly GCA_031420835.1. GTDB lineage: Bacteria > Bacteroidota > Ignavibacteria > UBA10030 > UBA10030 > JANONN01. The sequence continues at coordinate 22,914 of JANONN010000199.1, forward strand.
AAGAATTCGATAAGAAATTGGCTACGGGTAGCACGTATGTCGCTAAAACTTTTCAAACGAGAAAACATCGGTAACAGGTAATGGATGTTGCCCGGTTACGAAATAGCAAAGTCTCTACAATGTTGCAATTCTTCTGATGATCTTGAGTTTAGCGACGTTTAAGGTGCGATAATGAGTTCAATGGCACAAAAGAAGTTGATAAAGAGAATCCGCGACAGGATCGTCAAGGAATATAAACCGGAGAAGATAATTCTGTTCGGTTCGCTTGCGTATGGCAAGCCTGCTGCAGAAAGCGATTTTGATCTCCTCATTATCAAACAAACGCGCAAACATCCTATTGAACGTTCTATCGAGGTTTCAAGCCTGTTCCCCGACCGGGATTTTAACCTCGACGTAATTGTAAGAACGCCTGCAGAAGTCAAACGCCGTTTGCAATGGGGTGATTTCTTTTACAAGAGAATCTTGACAAAAGGGCGTGTGCTGTATGAAAAACCCTAAGATTGTCGATGAGTGGCTGAAGAAAGCAGAGGATGACTTTGAGATAGCAGCGCGTGCAATTCAAGGGAAAAGAAGAATCAATTGGGTTGCGTGCTACCATGCTCAACAGTCTGCTGAGAAACACTTGAAGGAGTTCCTCATTGCAAACGACCAGGAACCTGAAAGAACACACAACTTGGTAAGAATCTTGAATGAGTGTAAGAGATTCGAGCCGGGATTCACTTTTCTTGAGGGGTATGCGGAGTTTCTCACTCCATTTGCGGCAGAAATAAGATATCCGACTGGAATGGAATTGAGATTACGTCATGCGAAAAAATCTCTCAAGGTGGCCAACGAGATAAAAATGTTCGTTCTGGAAAGACTTCGATAAAGATTAGTTAGCGATTGCATACGGTCGCTAAAGCTTTTCAAACGAGAAAACATTGGTAACAGGTAATGGATGTTCCCCAGTTACGAAATAGCAAAGTCTCAATCATCGGCGCCGCGCGCAGTGGCGTGCCGGCAGCACGCTTGCTTCGTTCAAAAGGGGCATCGGTTTTCGTCAGCGACTTTGGGAATGCTGAAAAGCTCACTTCTCGTCTTCGTGAGCTTCAAGCGGTGGGTGTTGAGTACGAAACAGGCCAACACTCTGAGCGTGTCTATGATTGTTCTTTGATGGTGATCAGCCCCGGCGTGCCGAGCAATGCGCCGGTGGTTCTCGAGGCACAACGGCGTAGCATTGAGGTTCTCAGTGAACTCGAAGTGGCAAGCTGGTTTTGTCCTTGTCCCATGGTGGCAATTACCGGCACGAATGGGAAAACGACAACAACAACATTAGTCGGGAGGATCCTCGGCGATGCAAAAAAGAAACATGTTGTTGCGGGCAACATTGGGGAAGCATTCTCCGGTGTCGTTTTGGAACTGGATCAAACATCTATTGCCGTTTTGGAAGTAAGCAGTTTTCAACTTGATCACTGTGTGACGTTTCATCCGACGATTGCGGTGATCTTGAACATTACGTCTGACCATATGGATCGGTACAACAACTCCATGGATTTGTACGCTGCATCGAAGGCACGCATCTTTATGAATCAACGTCCCTCCGATGGGTTGATCTTTAATGCCGACGATGAGTGGAGCGTGAAAACAATCGGGACTGCAAAGAGTCAAACGTATGGCTTCACGGTGCGACGGCAAGGAGACGCGGCCTTCGTGGAAAACGGCAAGCTTGTTACAGAAATCAATGGAAAGAGGAGAGAGATCATCCCGATCGATGAGATCAGCATCAAAGGAACACATAACTTGTATAACGCAATGGCCGGAACGCTTGTTGGTCAATTGTTGGGGGTCGGTCCGGCTTCGATTCGAGCAACGCTGAGGAACTTTAAGGGAGTAGAGCATCGGCTGGAATTTGTCCGAGAGCTTAATGGTGTTCGCTACGTGAATGATTCCAAAGCAACGAATGTGGAGTCCGTATGGTACGCACTTCAGGCGTTTCGCGAGCCGATCGTGCTTTTGCTCGGTGGGCGCGACAAAGGGAACGATTATTCAAAACTGAACGATCTTGTGAAGCGCCATGTGCGGGCTATTGTCGCCATTGGAGAATCGGCAGAAAAGGTTGAGAGTACGTTTGTGAAGATCAAACCGACAGTGCGGGCAAGTTCAATGGAGGAAGCCGTGCGATCTGCGCAAAGGCTTGCTCAACGAGGAGATGTTGTGCTGCTATCACCAGCGTGTGCGTCTTTCGATTGGTTTGAAGGGTACGAGCACCGCGGGAAAGTCTTCAAGGAACTTGTGTATTCGCTATGAACGCAAAGCGGAATCATATTGACCTTACAACGCTGGTCGCCGTTCTTACGCTGATGGTGTTGAGTCTCGGTGTGGTCTATAGCGCATCGGCGACGTGGGCGTTGGAAAAGTTCGGTGAGAGTAGCAAACTGTTGAATTCGCATGCACTCAAAATTCTGATCGCAATCGGCGCACTGTTTGTCGGCATTAACATAGACTATAAGAAGTACAAACGTCTGACCAAGGCGACAATCATGATCGCTGTGGCGCTCTTGGTCATCACGCTGATTCTCGGTGGGGAAGTGAAAGGCGCTGTTCGCTGGTTGAGATTTGGCGGACTTAGTTTTCAACCGTCGGAGTTTGCAAAGTTCGCGCTTCTGTTTCATCTCTGCACGCTTATTGCCACGAAAGGTGAGACGATCAAGGATTTGAAACGAGGGTTCATCCCAATGGTTGTTTGGATCTGCTCGATCTCCGCGCTCGTTGTGCTTCAGCCGAATTTCTCCGCCGGTGCGATGATCGTTCTGCTAAGTTTCATCATGTTATTCATCAGTCGAGCACGATTCTCCCATTGGCTCGGCTCACTTCTCGTCGTTAGTCCGTTCTTGCTGCTCTACATGATCAGCGCGCCGTACCGAATGGAGCGAGTGCGATTGTTCCTGGATGGACAGGGAGCCACGGGAAAGGCGAACTACCAACTCTGGCAAGGGATCATTGGATTTGGAAACGGTGGAATTTTCGGTGTAGGCCCTGGCGAGAGCAAACAACGCGACTTCTTCCTTCCGGAATCGTACGGAGACTTTGTGTTCTCCATTGTGGGCGAGGAATATGGTTTTATCGGGACAATGTTCTTCATGACGCTCTTTCTTGTCATCATGCTGCGGGGATTCAAGATCGCGAAACACGCTCAAGATTACTACGGTCGCTTACTCGCCATTTGTATCACGAGCACGATTACACTCTACGCGTTGGTCAACGCGGGGGTCACGTTGGGTATTCTGCCAACAACTGGTCTGCCGATGCCCTTTATCAGCTACGGAGGATCGTCGCTCGTATTTTCCTCCTATGCGATCGGAGTGTTACTGAACATTTCGGCGCAGACCGGACTTCATCCAAGAGCGACGAAACTCCCCGATGGCGTGATGCCGATCCAACCGATCGAAACAGGAACACCGCGGATGGCATAAAAGTGTGCAGAATAGAAATCCAAAATTCATATTCGCGGCCGGCGGAACGGGAGGTCACCTATTTCCCGCTCTCGCCATCGCTGATGAGCTTCGACAGCGGCACCCACACGCAGAAATACTCTTCGTCGGGACGACTGAAAAGATCGAGGCACGAGTGGTTCCAGAGCAGGGATATCGATTTGAGACGATTTGGATCAGCGGTTTTCACAGAAGGCTCACGATGAGCAATATGTTGTTTCCGATAAAGGTTGCAGTCGCGTTCTTGCAATCGTTCTTTCTTATGAAACGATTTCGTCCCGATGCAGTGATTGGTACTGGTGGCTACATTTGCGGACCGGTTGGATTAGCGGCAATCGTACTTCATGTGCCGCTGATTGTTCATGAGTCGAATAGCTATCCCGGGATTACAACGCGCCTGCTTGCATCGCGCGCAAGCGTGGTGCTTCTCGCGTTTGATGAAACAGCTCAATGGTTGCGGGGTGTTCTGAAAGTGGAGGTTGTCGGAACGCCGGTGCGTTCTTCGTTGGGCGCGGCTTCGCGAGAAGAAGCTGCAGCGTTCTTCGGAGTTGATCCTGCCAAAAAAACCGTACTAGTTTTTGGAGGAAGCTTGGGAGCTGCGTCTATCAATGATACCATACTAAAGATGACTCAGCGCGGAGTCACAACCAATTTCCAGATCATCTGGCAAACAGGAAAGAGCGACCACAAAAGAATCGAGAGCGAAGTTGGCAGTCGTGAAGGAGTTTGGATGGGATCATTTATTAACCGAATGGATTTTGCCTATGCAGCGGCGGATGTTGTGGTTTGCAGGGCCGGGGCCACGACCGTAGCGGAGTTGATAACCGTTGGGAAACCGGCCATCCTTGTGCCGTATCCACATGCAGCAGCCGATCACCAAACAAGGAACGCGGCTGCCCTTGTCAATGCGGGGGCCGCGGTCCTTCTTCCGGATCGGAAGGTGGGAGAAGAACTTGAGCCAACATTGATCGGACTGATCAACACACAGGAACGGCTAGACGCAATGAAAAGAGCGAGCGCATCATTGAGAACAACTGATACGACAAAACGGATCGTTGATATTATCTTGAAGGAGATTGAAAGGTAAGCTGATGGATCGAGAGAAAACGGAAAAAATATTCAAATACAAACTCGATTTCTATTATCAGCAAGTGCTCATCTATCTTGCAACGCTCGTGGTGTATGCTGTTGTGCGCGGGAATGTCATTGAGGATCAGTTCTCCTTCATCTATCGGGATCCGATCCTGTACATCATCATATTTTTCTTTGCTGTCTCGGTGGTCGGACTCATTGTAAACCGTTGGCGCAACCGGAAACTCATTCTGACTGAGAACAACATTATCTTTTCGGCGCGGAATCGTCAACGGGAAATCCCTATCGGTGATATTGAATGGATGCACATCGGCAAGGAGCGACTGGTGCAAACAGCAGGTCGTTTTCAAATCGTGGTGATCAAGACCCGAAGCCGGCGGCGGGTGTTCCGTATTAGAGTTGGCCGATATGAACGAGATCATGAGTTGGTTGCTGAAATGGAAGCTATCGCCGCGCGTGTTCCGTCGCCCAAACGGAAACGTTTTGGCATGAGAAGGCGGAGCACACGATAAATGTTCTCTTCGATCAAGAAAATACACTTTGTCGGAATAGGCGGAATCGGAATGAGCGGGATTGCGGAGATCCTGCTCGACCAGGGCTTTGCGGTAAGCGGCTCCGATAGTGCACTGAGCGACGTAACGAAGCGACTGAAGGAATTAAGCGCCACCGTCTTCGAAGGTCACAAAGCTCAGCATGTCGCCCCCGACGTAGATGCTGTCGTGTACTCTTCAGCCGTTTCTCTGGATAATCCGGAATTGCTCGAGGCGCAGCGGCGGAAGCTCCCCATCATTCGTCGTGCAGAAATGTTGGCTGAGGTGATGCGGCTGAAATACGGCATCGGGATTGCCGGAACACACGGGAAAACCACTACGACTTCGATGATCAGTCTTGTGCTGATCGAGGGGAATCTCGATCCCACCGTCATCGTCGGTGGGAAGTTGAGCGGGTTGGGTGGGACGAATGCACGGTTAGGGCACGGCGATTTTATCGTAGTCGAAGCCGATGAGTTCGATCGCTCGTTTCTATCGATTACTCCGACCATCGCGGTGTTAACGACGTTGGAGACAGACCATCTCGACTGCTACCGTGACCTTGAAGACATTAAGGGTGCCTTCATCCAATTTGCAAACAAAGTTCCGTTCTACGGTTTCGTGGTTTTGTGTCTGGATGAACCGGCGTTGCTCGATATTATGCCTCAACTGAATAAGAAAAAGATAGTCACCTACGGGCTGAACCCGCAAGCGGATGTTCAGGCGGTAGAGATCCGGCATAAAGACAATACTTCAACGTTCACGGTCGTCCAACATTCAAAAGACCTTGGTGAGGTGACGCTGCAAGTTCCCGGGAAGCATAATGTCCAAAACTCGCTCGCAGCGATAGCGACAGCCCTTGAGCTGAGCGTTCCGTTCAAAAAGATCAAGCAGGGCATCGAGCAATTCACCGGCGTGTATCGCCGATGGGAGAAGAAAGGCGAAGTGGATGGTATTGTGTTGTATGACGACTATGCGCATCATCCAACCGAATGTACCGCGACGCTCTCCGGCGTCAAAGCTGGGTGG
>JANONN010000200.1:0-6611 GCA_031420835.1 Ignavibacteriales bacterium
CAATTCGTTCGTGCCCGTGGTTCATTTGCTGGAGGAAGCCCTGCTCGTGGAAAGCAGATATTTGAGACGGTCGGTTGCACGGCGTGTCACGTGGTTGGAGAAAAAACCGCAGTTCGTGAGAAACGCGGATTGAGCTACGACGTTGCTCCCGAGCTAACACGCGTCGGTAGCAAGACGAATCCCGATTGGCTGTTCGATTGGGTGAAAAATCCACGTCATTACAATCCTGATGCGTGGATGCCGAACTTGCGACTGACGGACGACGAGGCCCGACACATTGTGGCTTACGTGAGTACACTAAGGGATGAGCGGAAATTTGACGCGGTGAATCTCAATCTCGATGATCCTGAAAAAATCAAACGCGGCGATAAACTCATTCGTGACTATGGTTGTGCCGGTTGCCATACCATCAAGGGGATGGAGAATGAAGGGAAGGTCAGCGTCAATCTCTCAGACTTTGGAAGGAAGAAGTATGAGCAGATGGATTATGGCGACACGAAAGAATTGAAACACAACTCTCTTGAAGAGTTTCGGGAGAACTCTGATGGAACCGTTTCGGTAAAACGCACGTGGGCGGGGTGGGTCTATGGTAAGCTTCACGATTCACGGCTTTATCAAACAGAGCGGATCGGTCAGAAGATGCCCGTGTATGGGTTCACTGATGAAGAGATCCGTCTTGTTCGAATGTTCCTCATAAGCATGACAAAGGATGTTCCGGTGCCGGGCTATCAACGTGCGTACGACAAACGACAACAGGAGATTGAAGCCGGCCGGCGTCTGACTGTTCAGTATAATTGCATTCAGTGTCATACCCTGGAAGAACGGGGTGGCTATCTCTTAGCGAACTTCGAAGAGGAGCCGGCGCTTGGACCACCGCCGTTGCCGGAGAGTCAAGGCGGGAAGGTTCAGGAGCAATGGTTGCACGGTTTCCTAAAAAACCCGAGTATCATACGTCCTTGGCTCCAAGTAAGAATGCCAACGTTTAATCTTACCGACGGTGAGATATCGAAAATCCAGAAATATTTCCTTGGCTTGTCGAATCAGGAATTTCGCCTCCGTGATTATGCTGCAACACCTATTGACCCGAAATACCTTGCTCCGGGAAGAAAACTGTTTGAATCATACCAATGTTTGAGTTGCCACTTCACAGGAAGAATTCCGGAAGGGAAGTCGTTTGCCGACCTTGCTCCAAATCTGGCATTGGGGAGTTCACGATTGAAGCCGGAGTGGATCATTGACTTCTTGCGGGACCCGTCGAAGTTACAGCCGGGGACAAGGATGCCGACGTACTTCTACGAAGGTCAGGCTCCTGACAATACGGTGTTCAATGGGAATGCCGAAGAGCAGATCAAAGCCCTTACGACCTACGTTTGGAGTATCGGAAAGCGTCAGGGTACGCTTTCCACAAGAGAATAGAAAACAAAACAGATGTATGTCTTCAATTAAATAAGGAGAAAGTAGGATGCGTTTAATTACTCTATTCATGATGCTGGCACTGGCTCTGACCGCTGCCGTTGCAGGAGATGTTGTCGGGAAGATTGCGTTCGAAGGAAAAGCGCCCCCGGCCCGTCTTCGGATGAACGCCGACCCGGTTTGTATGCGTGCGCATAAGACCGATGTGTTTGGCGAGGAAGTCGTTGTAAACAAGAATAACACATTGAAGAACGTTCTTATCTACGTCAAGGATGGCTTGGGTGGAAAGAAGTTCGATCCACCAAAAGAGAAAAAGGTACTTGACCAGGTCGGATGTATGTATACTCCGCACGTTCTCGGAGTCATGACCGGTCAGGAGTTGGATATCGTGAACAGCGATCCAACATTGCATAATGTGCATACACTCTCAAAAGAGAATCCGCAATTCAATCGTGCGCAGCCGATGAGAGGGATGCGGATGACGGAGAAGTTCATGAAGCCTGAAGTGTTCAAAGTGAAGTGTGAAGTGCACACGTGGATGGGGGCGTACATCGGAGTGTTTGCTCATCCTTTTTATGCGGTAACGGGCGACGATGGCTCCTACACACTCAAAGGATTGCCAGCCGGAGACTATACGGTTGAAGCTTGGCATGAGAAGTACGGCACACAACAGATGAAAGTAAAAGTCGGCGCTTCCGACAAGGTGACCGCAGAGTTCAAATATAAAGGCAACTAACCAAGCAAAGGAGTTTTCTGTGGCAAACGCCGCGACCGCACACCACCACGTTCATGATGACGAACATCACCATGAGGAATTGGGCTTTTGGCAAAAGTATGTTTTTTCCATTGACCACAAAGTCATCGGATTGTGGTACATGTTTACCGCCCTCGTGTTTCTCTTCTTTGGCTTCACTCTTATGATGCTCATGCGCTGGCAGCTCGCTTATCCTGGGCAGCCATTGCCGGGCTGGATTTTCATGGGACTTCCGGCCCTTATCGGTATTGTCGTACTCTTTATCGGCGGCCTCCAGCGAAAACTCATTAGTCTGATGGGAGTGATCTTCCTAGGCCTCTCAGGTTTAATCTGGTATGTTGTCTCAGATGAGACGATGATGCCGGGTGGAATTATGTTGCCGGAGCTATATAATTCGTTCGGAGCAATGCACGGAACCATTATGGTGTTCCTCGGAGTCGTTCCACTTGCTGTCGGAGCGTTTGGAAACTACGTTGTGCCGCTTCAAATTGGGGCACCCGACATGGCCTTCCCCAAACTAAACGCTGCCAGCTATTGGTCGTATTTCGTCGGTGGCGTGGTGATGCTTGTGAGCTTTTTCGTTCCGGGTGGAGCTGCCAATTCGGGTTGGACATCATACGCTCCGCTTTCCGTTATTGCAACTCAAGGACAAACATTGTGGTTATTTGGAATGGTAGCATTGATCACATCGTCACTCTTAGGTTCGGTGAATTTCATTGTGACCATTATACAACTCCGCGCCAAAGGAATGACCTTCATGCGCCTTCCGTTCTTCGTGTGGACGCAGTTTGTTACAGCGTTCCTTCTCTTGCTCGCGTTTCCACCACTTGAAGCAGCGGGTGTTATGCAGTTGATGGATCGGCTTGTCGGAACAAGTTTCTTCATGCCAAGCGGACTTGTGGTGAGCGGTCAAATCCTGCCTTATACCGGCGGAGGAAGTCCTTTGCTGTGGCAACATCTCTTTTGGTTCCTTGCCCATCCGGAAGTGTACGTGTTGATTTTGCCAGCTATGGGAATTGTCGCAGAGGTTATTGCAAACAACACACGAAAGCCGCTCTGGGGCTACAAGTCAATGGTGTATTCAGTGATCTTCCTCGGCTTCATGTCCTTCATCGTGTGGGCGCATCATATGTTCATGACGGGAATGGGAACCACGATCAGCACGTTCTTCCAGACCACTACGATGATCATTTCTATCCCTTCTATCATCATCCTGACGGCCCTGATCATCTCCCTTTACGGCGGCTCGATTCGTTTTACGACTCCGATGCTATTTGCTCTCGCCTTCCTTCCGATGTTTGGAATCGGCGGCTTAACGGGACTTCCACTCGGTTTGGCGCCAACTGACATTCATCTCCACGATACGTATTATGTGATCGGGCATTTCCATTACGTGGTGGCGCCGGGAACGATCTTCGCTCTGTTTGCGGGACTCTATTACTGGTTCCCCAAAGCTACAGGAAGGAAGATGAACGACAAGCTAGGCCGGATTCACTTTTGGGGATCGCTCGTTTGTATGAACTTGGTCTTCATGCCGATGTTCATTCAGGGGCTAGCCGGTGTCTCTCGGCGGCTGTACGATGGTGGCGCGCAATATAGCCATGCACAGGGTGTGTTATACCTGAATGAAGTGATGTCCGTCGGTGCATGGGCTCTCGGAATATTTCAACTCTTCTTCATTTTCAATTTCTTCTGGAGTATCAAGAAAGGTGAGAAAGTCTCTGAGAATCCGTGGGGTGCGACGACGCTTGAATGGGCAGCTACTCCAACGCCACCTCCGCATGGGAATTTCTTGACCATTCCCGAAGTGCACCGTGGACCATACGAGTACAGCGTTCCCGGCTACAAGGATGATTTCGTTCCCCAGCACGTTGATGGCCAACTGGTACCTTCACAGAAAACAAAGGTCTAAGCCCTTATGCAAATCCCATATACCGTTGCAACAAGACCCGATACCGGACTCTTCAATGCAAAGCTGGGGGTCTGGCTGTTCCTCGCATCTGAAGTCATGCTCTTCGGAGCGCTTTTCTCTTCATACATCCTCCTCAGAGTAGGTGCTCCTACATGGCCACACGGTTACGACCTTCTCAACGTGCCATTAGCGACGTTTAACACCGTCGTTCTCATTACCTCCAGTATTACCATGGTAATGGCATGGGCGTCGTTGATGATGAAGGATTTCAAGAAGTACCGTATCTATATGGGCAGTACGTTTCTCTTAGGCGTTGTGTTCTTGATCGTGAAGGGATTTGAGTACGGAGGAAAATTCTCACACGGTATCTTTCCGAGCGAGAGCACATTCTATGCAATCTACTTTACGCTGACCGGACTCCACGGTCTCCACGTGATCGGTGGAATGATCGTGAACGCATACTTCTGGGGATCTGGCAGCAAGATGTGGAAGTCGGAGCCTGAGCGCTTCACGAACAGGGTAGAGGTCGCTGGTCTTTATTGGCACTTCGTGGACCTTGTTTGGATTTTCCTTTTCCCAGCACTCTATTTGTTGTAGGAGGATTCTTATGGAACAATCGCATCCTGTTGACATCAAGAAGCATGTTCGAACATACATTGCGGTTTTTGTGGCGCTCCTCGCACTAACCATCGTCACGGTGGCTGTTTCATATTGGCACTTGCCGATTACATACGCTGTCATCGTTGCGCTCATCATCGCCACGATCAAAGGCTCTCTTGTTGCATCGTACTTCATGCACTTGATTTCGGAAAGGAAGTTGATCTATCTTACTCTTATTATCACGTTTGCCTTCTTTCTTGTCCTTATGGTTTTGCCCGTTTTGACGGTTTCGGACAAGATAGTTAATTAGCCATGTCTCTCAAAGCATTTCATATATTCTTCATTTCTGTTTCGGCCCTTTTCTTTTTTTTGTTCACTCTGTGGCTGATCCTGTTGAACGCATTCGAATCCACGATCTGGAGTACGCTTGCCGCAGTTATTTCGGCAGCGATAGGTTCGCTCCTTGTGGCTTATGGGATTCGGTTCGTAAGAAAGTACAAACATCTCCCGGTTATGTGAGAAAAGGAATAAATGTAATGAAGAGAGATCATACAATCCGACTCGTCGGTATCGCGCTGCTCCTGTTGATTTGGACTGAAGGACTGTTCGCTTGTCCCGTTTGCTATGGGCCGAGTGATTCACTCATGGCAGAAGGAGTCAATGCCGCAGTTCTTTTTTTGCTAGGAATTACAGGTACCGTGCTCGCTGCGTTCGCGATGTTTTTCATCTACCTGAGGAAACGCTCGCGCATGACCCTTGACGGCAAAGTTGATTTTCCAAGTGTGAACTAACAAGGAGAACGCATCTCAATGCAAGAATGGCTAGGAATGCCCGTTGAAGCGGCGGCCCACGCGTCAGAAATTGATCAAATGACAGCGGTGATGCACTGGATTATGCTCATCCTCTTCGTCGGGTGGAGCATTTTCTTCCTTTACGTCTTGATTCGGTATCGAAGGTCCAAGAGCGCCAAAGCGAATTATGCGGGGGTGAAAAGCCACTTCTCTTCCTACATGGAAGGCACTGTGGTCGTCGTCGAGGCGGTTCTTATTATCGGATTTGCCATCCCCCTGTGGGCGAAGCGCGTCAATGCGTTTCCGCCGGAAGGGGAAGCAACGGTCGTTCGTGTGGTCGCAGAACAGTTTGCATGGAACTCGCATTACCCAGGGGCGGATGGGATGTTTGGCCGCACGGACATAAAACTTGTCTCGGCTGACAATCCGCTCGGTATCGATCGCAATGATCCTGCCGCCAAAGATGACATCGCTACGATCAATCAGTTGAATCTCCCGATCAACAAGCCCGTTATCATACACCTATCGAGCAAGGATGTCATTCACAGCTTTGGCGTGACATATCTTCGTGTGAAGCAGGATGCTATTCCCGGTGAAAGCATTCCGCTCTGGTTCACTCCGACCAAGACCAACATTCAGATTCAAGAAGAGCTTACGCGCAAGTACTCAAGCCATGGTCAGACAGTCAGCGTGGCTCGTGCTATGAACCGAGTCGCCATGAGCGAATACTCTGACAAAACTGGGGCTAGCATTGTGGGTCCAGGCGGATTCATTGGCGAGGACATTGTCGCAAAGTTGACTGAGGCCGGTATCCGTGAAGTTATGGTCACTGTTGACCATAGCACGCTTGTTACCATGCGGGAGTACAAAGATGCCGATGGAAACATCATCGCGGCAAAGGGGGAGCGTCTCACGGATGACGTCGTTATCAAGCTCAACGGGATGGGTGTTACCGAAGTTCTTGCGGCTCCAGACACGCCGCTCGAAATCGCCTGTGCCCAACTGTGCGGGTTAGGTCATTACCGGATGCGAGGGTTCATGACGATCCAGACACCCGATGAATTCGCCGCGTGGCTCGCTCAGGAAGCGGCGTATCTACAGTAGTTATGTGCAATTGCCCTTCACCATTTCACGAAAGGAG
>JANONN010000201.1:0-4827 GCA_031420835.1 Ignavibacteriales bacterium
CGTTGTCGCCTTCACAGAAACACGAGCAACATCTGTCTTCAAGCTTCTTGCAATCCCCTGTTGCATTGCTGAAATGTAATCGGCTATTTGGGGGCGCTCTAAAACCACTGTTGCATCTATGTTGACGACCGAGTATCCTTCTTTGCCGAGAAGCAGGCGAACCCGATTCATAAGCTCGAGGCTGGAAATATCCTTGAATCGTACATCCGTGTTTGGAAAATGTCGCCCGATGTCCCCCAGGGCTGCCGCTCCAAGTAAAGCATCACAAATCGCGTGAAGGAGAACATCCGCATCGGAGTGTCCCACCAATCCACGCTCATTTGGGATTGTGATACCGCCGAGGATAAGCTTGCGACCCTCTGCGAATTGATGGACGTCGTGGCCATATCCGATTCGAATCTTCGTCCGTCTTATTTTAGCCTTCGGGTTACTTCGCTTTGGTTTGGCCATCTTAGAGAATATCGAATCCTACATACGTTGAATCCACACTCTTCCACTCAATCTTTAAGTCGCGCACATGGGCAGCACGTGGCCCTACCTTCAATTCCTTGATCAGTTCCTCAATCAAACCGCGTTCACCGTGAATCTCAATCTCCACATCTCCTCTGGGGAGATTATGAACATTGCCGGCCAAACCTAAACGAGTTGCGTGACGATAAACAAAGTATCGGAACCCAACGCCTTGAACAAGTCCTTGAACGATAATCTTGGCAGCAACTATCATACAATTACACTGCGAAGGTACAATGAATGCGAGTGAAAGTCAACGAAAGGCTTCCGCAACCTCATCCACCAATTCAACAAGAGAGCCCTTTGAACGACCCGAAGTTTTCTCAATAAGCTGCATGACTTCCTTGAGTGCTTCCGGATGAATCCCCGCACGAAGTGAACCTCGGATGTGCGAATAGAGCTGACGATCCAGCCCTTGGACAGCCAACGCAACAGCATTTGCAAGCTCGCGCTCACTCAAGGAAAATCCCTTGCGCCCAAACACTTTGCCGTAGACGTCCTTGACAATCCACGTAGGAAGTTCGGAATGGAGAAGGCCGAGGTTGTTCAGCAATCGCTCAGTTTGATTTCCATAAACACGTCGCAGAAGGTGAAAGCCGCGTTTCTCATTGGGGATCTTCTTGCGTGAAATTGAATTGTTCTTGATCCCAAATAGCAACGTCGTGAATTCAAGCCCATCGAGCATCGTTGGGAAGCCAAGGAGAAGGGACAAGTGGATGAAGAGTTCGTCAAAAAAAAATCGTGGAAGTCTTACTCTTTTTCGGGAACGGCGAATCAGGTTCTTCGCCGATTTACGCTTGCCAAGGCTAAGCAGCAGAGTAATGCCTACGCAATATCGCTGTCGGCTTGTAAGATATCTTGTGGAGGGAAGCGGGTTCATTCAGCATACAAAACAAAACAAGGGCGCAGCTTGCACGGCGTCCCCTTTCAAGATCAGGTCTTATTATCTGTTCTTACTTTCCCTTCAGACCGTCTAGCTCATACTGCGCGTTGCGGCCGTAGGCAGGATCCTTTTTGGCTTCCAGGAAAGCTGTTCGAGCCTTGTCAAAGTCCTTCAGTTTTTTGTGCGCAATCCCAACTTCAAAGTATTCGGCACCCTTCGATCCTCGCTTCTTCAACTTCATCGCTTCCTGAGCTGCGGTCAACGCTTGCTCTGGTTTCTCCATCTTGTTGTAAACGATCGCCGCGAGCAAATAGAGCTTGGCATCTTCTGAATGTTGCACAAGAGCATCATCAACGAGCGAGCTCGCATCATTCATTTTCCCATCATTGACAAGCTCTTGAATTTTTCCCGCATACGCCTCACTCAGCCCTTTCTTAGCACGATCCATCTGCGGGTCGTGTCGAAGGGCGAGCTTGAACGCATCAATGGCCTTGTTATAGTCGCCGCGAGACAACAGAGTCCCACCGAGCGCATTGTGACCAATAGCAAAATCGGCTTTGAGCTTGAGTGTCTCCTCAAACGAAGAGATAGCTTGGGTTAACTGTCTCGTGTTCTTGTATGACAAACCGAGCTGGTAGTAGTACTTATAGTCCTTGTTCAGCGCGAGCGCGGCATTGTACTTTTCAACGGCGCCCATGTAATTGCCAGTCTTATACAGCGCATTCCCCTCGTTGAACAGCTTGTCGCCTTCAACTTTGCTATTCTGGGCTGGGCCGTCGGCCTGGCACCACGTCGTCTCAGCGACAAAAAAAAGCGCAGCGACAGCGACGCACCATAAGCTGATTCTTGCCATGGTTCTCCTCCAATTGTTCATAAATTTCGTTGTGCCCGGAGCGAGACTTGAACTCGCATGCCCTTTCGGGCGCCGCCCCCTCAAGACGGTGTGTCTGCCAGTTCCACCATCCGGGCAGGACCAATTCAAAAATAAAAATTCAAAATGAAAAAAGGAAACGAGCTGTTTTTACTTTTTCATTTTTTCTTTTGCATTGATTTTGTGAGCGTGGATGGTCTCGAACCATCGACCCTCTGCTTAAAAGGCAGATGCTCTACCCCTGAGCTACACGCCCGTCATTCTCCTTAGAAACTACGTGATGATTCAATCATCTACTTAATCGAATATAGAGAAAGCTCTAAGGAGTTTCAACTTGTTGTTGCCGTCACTTCAGCGGAGCAGTAGTTGACGTAGGAGAGGTATCCTTTTTCTCGCCATTCTTGTCACGATACAGAATCCCAAGAGGTACGAGAATGCAATATCCGAGCACAAGCAGAATTGGCGCAACAACAAGAGGCAAGACTCCGTCCCACGGTTGTTGGGCAAGGGCAACATACCCGAAAACGATCGAAATCAGACCGACTCCGATAATCTGGTAGTTGGCTTTCTTAAATGGAAGACTTTCAAATGACTTTTTTCTCTTTGCAAGTTCACGTGCCATGGACAATCTCCGTTGAAAAGCCTTATAATAAAAAGCCCAGCGCTGGGGGGTACGCCGGGCTTGACCCTTTCGAGGAACAACAGTCAGGGGAGAAACTGTCGTTCAGGTCATCAGCAATATTAAGGCATTTTGAACAAAAGTCAAGTGGCGGCAGAAAAAAATTTATCGACCCTCTCGCTCACGCCCATCCGTCAGAAGCTTGCCATCCGAAAGCCTTAGAACACGATCCGCCCGTTTGGCAAGATCATAATTGTGCGTTGCAATCACAAAAGCAACCCCGCGTTTCCTTGCGATGTGGACAAGTAGTTTGTGCAGTCGAAGACCATTCTCCACGTCGAGGTTTCCTGATGGCTCATCGGCAAGGACAAGTTCAGGATCATTCATCAAAGCCCTGGCAACGGCGACTCGTTGTTGTTCTCCCCCTGAGAGCTCACTCGGTTTGTGTCCCATACGGTCATCCAAGCCGACTTCCGAGAGAAGCTCGATGGCCTTTCCTTTAGATTCCCTGAGCTGCTTTCCCATGATCATCGCTGGCATTGCCACATTTTCAAGAGCCGTGAATTCCGGCAACAGATGATGGAATTGAAACACGAATCCTAATCGACGATTGCGGTATGAAGCCAGTTGCTCATCAGAAAACGAAAATAAGTCGATCCCTTCGACGACCACCCTTCCTTTCGTTGGGCGATCAAGTCCACCTAAGAGATGAAGTAACGTACTTTTTCCCGATCCCGAAGGGCCCACAATGACAACAATCTCCCCTCCCTTCACATCGATATCAGCTCCTTTGAGAACCTCTAGAACCTGATTCTTTCCTGTGGGAAACGATTTTTCAAGTTTCTCACCGCGTACAAGCACGGGCTTTCGTGTCATTCCCATCTAATGGCCTCCACAGGGATGAGCTTCGCCGCACGTTTGGCCGGATAATAAGATGCCAACCAACTAAGACCGATCGCAGTGACAGCAATGAGAACGATGTCAACGAAGTAGATTTCAACAGGGATAGCTGGTATGATATAGACAGACGGATCTAGTTTTCTTATGTGGTAACGATCCTGAAGATAAACAAGCAATAACCCAATGATGAGCCCGAGAGATGTTCCCGTGACTCCGACAAAAATACCTTGAGTCCTGAAGACGCGAATAATATTATCAGTCGTGGCACCCATCGAACGAAGGACGCCAATATCCCGAGTCTTTTCGATGACCGTCATTGTCAACGAGCCAAGAAGATTGAACAACGCTATTCCGATAATGAGGCAAAGAATGATGTATGCCATTGATCGTTCGATTTTCATAACTGTGTAAAGATCCCGGTGAAGATCGTACCACGTAAGCACGCGAAACGTCGACCCGAATTTTGCGTGTAACTTCTGGCGAAAACCTTCTGCGTTGTCCAACGATGTCAGGCGTAGTTCTATTCCACCAATTGTCTGGCCTCGACCGAACAACCGCTGTGCGGCTTCTAACCCGACGTAGGCATATTGCCCGTCGTACTCTTTGTTGTTTGATTCATAAATACCCACCACCACAAACCTTCTGATGATAGGTTGTCCCAATTGCAGCAACGCCAACTCTGATCCAGCAGGACTTACAACGGCTATCGTATCTCCCACGACCGTGCCAAGTCGGTCGGCCAAATTTATTCCTAGCACCACACCATTCCTGTTCTTTCCATCAAAGTCCACAACACCAAATATGAGCTTATCCTCGAGACCCGATACTTCACGAACGCGACGATGTTCAATCCCCTTGATATTGATGACTCGATTGATGTTGCGAGAAACTACCAGTGCCTTGCCTTGTACGTATGGCGAGTATCCTACAACCTCACGAGACGCATCGAGATACTGCTCGAGTTCTCCATACGCGCCCGCTGTCGTCCGTGTAGGCGTTTCAATACGAATGTGTGGATCGAATTGAACAAGAATGGACGTTACT
>JANONN010000202.1:0-3878 GCA_031420835.1 Ignavibacteriales bacterium
GCATGGTCGCAGCCGCGGATCGAAAGCCAATTCCGGATTGCTCGATTGAAGTACAGCGGTGGAGGAGATTGGTATAACGATCCCTCCGCGGACGTAAATCTTCTTCGGTTCATCCGCGAGAACACCAACATTGACGTCGATCCACGCTACGAGTTTGTCGATCTTTCCAGCGAGAAGCTCTTCACGTATCCAATACTCTTTATCACTGGCCACGGGAATATCGTGTTCTCCGATTACGAAGTGCAACGCCTTCGGACGTATTTGACCAACGGCGGGTTTCTCTACGCAGATGACGATTACGGCATGGACAAGCCGTTTCGTCGCGAAATGAAGAAAGTTTTTCCCGAGATGGAATTTGTTGAGTTGCCATTTACGCACGGCTTATACCATTCTCATTTCAGCTTTCCGAACGGAGTCCCTAAAAGTCATGAGCACGATAACAAGCCTTCGCAGGGGTTCGGTCTGTTTTACAAGGGAAGAATGGTCGTCTATTACACGTACGAATCGAATCCCAGCGACGCATGGGCGGACCGGGATATTCACAATGATCCGGAACCCATCCGACAGGAAGCGCTCCGGTTTGGAACGAACATCATCGTCTGGGCGTTAACGCGATAGGCTCGATTCCAAAAGCGGGAAAAGAATATGACATCTTCCTTCATTGTTAGCCACATCCGCAACCGCTTATCTCTGATGCGTACGCAGCTTGATACTGTGGACGCGTTTCGGGGGCTATTCGTTTTCAGCTCTCTCCTCCTCCTCGTGACGATCTCGATCACTCTCGCTGAACAGACATTCCACTTCAGCAGTCTCGTGCGCACCATTGTAGTTCCTTCAGCTATTATCCTCCTGCTCGCAGCCGCGGGCTGGTTTTTTGTTCGACCAATACTCCGGCTTGCCGAAGTCACTCCATCGGCGAGCCATTTTGAGCTTGCATCCCGCATCGGCGATTTCTTTCCCACTATTCGCGATCGCCTTCTGAATTTACTCCAGCTTCAAAAGGAGGTAGAGGCAGGCGCATCACACTACTCGGCTGAACTTATTGACGCATCATTTCAGGATCTTCGGGATGCTGTTCAGTCAATCGATTTTGAGCAGGCGGTTGATCAAAAGCCCCTCCGTGTTGCGCGAAAGAACTTCTTCGTTGTCACAACGGCGTGTATCGCACTTTTCATGATAATGCCGACCCCCCTTCTTGAAGCCACCAATCGGCTTATCTTCTTCCGAACAGAATTCATCCCGCCGGCTCAATATGTTTTTGACGTTTCACCCGGAAACAAAGAAGTCGTGAAGGGGGAAAATGTCACGATCGCGGTTCGAGTGTTTTCTCCCGTCGTTTCACCGGCAGCATTACAGCGAATGCCCCTTTCGATCGTCTGGAACAAAGATGGTCAAACAAAATCGGAGGAGATAACGCTTCGCGCCGACTCAAACGGTGTCTATCGAACCACCCTTACGGGATTACGAACAACCACCGAGTATTATGCGCGCCGCGATGAAGTGGAGAGCGAACGTTACAAACTCGTCGTCATGGATCGTCCGGTGATACGATCGTTGCAGATTCGTCTGGACTATCCTGCCTATTCGAAACTTGCGACTCGACTGCAAGATGAGTTTGTGGGAGATATTGCTGCGCTGCCGGGAACACGCGTGTCCGTCACTGCAATCTCAAGCAAGAATTTGAAGGATGCACGAATCGTGTTTGATAACCGGACGTCAACCTTGATGAACATTCGTGGTGATCGTTTCGGGACAACATTCACCCTTCAAAGAGAAGGGAGTTATCATGTTGACGTGATGGATCACGCGGGGTTGAACAACCCCGACCCCGTGGAGTATCAAGTCCGGCTGATTCCCGACGAAGCACCAACCGTTGCGATCCTGTATCCCGGTCGAAATCTCGATTTAGCTGGAGATAAATCACTTCCACTCCTTCTTCAAATCAAAGATGATTTCGGATTCTCTCAACTCAGGCTCGGATACCGGATTGCGCATTCGCGTTACGAACAAATCACTCCCCACCATACATTTGTGGGGATTCCAATCCCTTCTGAGATCAGCACGCTCGGTGAAGTCGTTCGACTGAGCGCTCACGGCGAAGTCCGATTCACGTGGAATCTATCCCCACTCAAGCTCGTTCCCGAAGATGTTGTCGAGTACTTCGTGGAAGTTTTTGACAACGACGACGTCAATGGACCGAAAGCAGCGCGGAGCCAATTCTATCTTCTCAGGCTTCCATCGCTCGAAGAGGTGTTCACCGACCTGAATAAGGGTCAAGAACAATCTCTTGACGACTTGCAGAAGACATTGGAAGAAGCAAAAGAGCTAAAGGAGAAGTTAGAGTCCATCAATCAAGACTTGAAGAAGAACAAGGACTTTGATTGGCAGCAGCAGAAAAAAGTGGAGGAGATGGCGAAGAAGTATCAAGAGCTTCAGAAGAAACTTGAGCAGGTCCAGGCGAAGGTTGATGAAATCGTTCAGCAGATGCAGCAGCACAACGTGCTTTCGCATGAGACCATGCAAAAGTATCTCGAGCTTCAGCAACTGATGCAGCAGCTCAACTCAGCCGAGCTTGAACAATTGCTGAAACAAATGCAACAGGCGATGCAAAACATCAACAAAGATCAGCTTCAGCAGGCTCTACAGCAGATGACGTTCTCGGAGGAACGGTTTCGGCAGGGCATTGAACGCACGATGAATCTCCTGAAGCGTATCCAGATCGAGCAGAAATTGGACGAACTCAAGAAACGAGCAGAGCAATTACAGCAGAGTCAGGACCAGCTTGAGCAGCGCGCGAACGAGAACGAGCAGGGAACAGAATCCGATCTTGCCCGGCAACAGGAAGATCTCATTCGTCAGCAACAAGAACTGGAGCGGCAAGCCAAGGAACTTGAGGAACGAATGGAAGAGTTCTTTACAGAAATGCCGCTTGACAAGCTCCAGAAACTTAATGAAGAACTGCGGCAGGAACAATTGGGCGAGCAGATGCGTAAGGCTGCGAGCCAGTTGAAACAAGGTCAACGGCAGCAGGCGCAGCAAATGCAGCGGCAGATCGGCCAGCAGTTACAGGAGTACGCGGAACAATTGGACGCACTCCAGCAGGAGATGTTGCAGCAACAGTCGCAGCACGTCATCAATGAATTGAGGAAAGCGTCGAACAACCTGCTCGAACTCTCGAAACAGGAAGAACAGCTCAAGCAGCAATCGCAGGGCGCGCCCTCTAACTCGCCGCAGCTCCGACAGAATGCGCAAGATCAAATGCGGGTGATGCAAGACCTTCGCAACGTGGTCAACAGCCTGAGCGAGCTTTCACAGCGGTCGTTTGCCGTGACGCCGGGAATGGGGCGTGCGATCAGTGACGCCTTGAACCGTATGCAGAATGCAATGCGCTCGTTGGATATCCGCAACGGAGCAATGGCTTCACAGGAACAGCAAGCGGCGATGGCGGCGCTCAATCGTGCTGCGACGCAGGTGCAACAAGCGATGCAGGCGATGATGCAACAGGGAAGCGGTGGTGGGTTAATGCAACAACTTCAAATGATGGCGGGACAGCAAATGGGGATCAACATGCAAACGCAGCAATTAGGCGAAGGGATGTCTCAACAACAAGCGGCCAATGCAGCGCGATTAGCCATGGAGCAGGAAGCGATCCGAAAGTCGCTGGAACAACTGAATCGCGAAGCGCAAACGTCTGGCGATAGAGAGAAGATCCTTGGCGATCTCGAGCGCATTGCGGAAGAAATGAGAGAAGTGGTGACGTACTTAGAACAGTATCTGGTGAACCCTGAGACGATTCAGAAGCAGGAGCGAATTCTCTCCCGACTTCTTGATGCTTCTCGCTCGATGCGCGAGCGCGACTTCGAGAAACGGCGCAAGGC
>JANONN010000203.1:0-5200 GCA_031420835.1 Ignavibacteriales bacterium
TCCCGATGAACTCCATCGGGATTGTCGGGGGTCTGAGCTGAAAATCAACTGTCAGACACCCGATAGAAACATTCGGGTGTGACATGTTTTTCTTTTTGTGTCCCCTCTTCGACAGTTCAACTGTCAACGTATGCGTGCAATTGTAGAACCATATGAAAGCTACTTGAGCGGCTGGTTTCCAATTCCCTTTTTCTTCATGAGCGCTTCGATTGCCGCAATCTCACGCGGTGAATCGGCTGAGAGAAGTTTTGAACCAGCCTCAGTGATCAGCACAACATCCTCTATGCGAACACCGATGTTGTAGTATTTCGCATCAACTCCCTCCATCTCTCCCACATAAATCCCTGGCTCAATTGTGTACACCATTCCGGGTTCGAGGATTGGCAGCGACACGTCGTGCACGTTCAATCCGACCGGATGACCGATGCCGTGCAGATAGAATTTCCGAAACTCCCGTCTGTTCTTCTCTTTCACAAGTCCAAGTTTGAAGAGACCATCTTCGACGACTTCCTCAACTTTCGTCGAAACATCATTCCACGCGGCGCCGGGTTTCATCATGGCAATTGCGGCATTCTGCGCATCGAGAACGATCTGATAAATCTCGCGCTGGGCAGGAGTGAATTTTCCATTCGCAGGCCATGTTCGCGTCACATCGCTCGAGTAGCCACGATACTCAGCGGCGCAGTCCGCCAGAACGATCTCTCCATCCTTGATCTGTTTGCGGTTTATATTGTAATGGAGGATGATCGAATTCTCCGCTGCACCGACGATGTTCGGATAACCGCCGTACTCAGCTCCCATCTTGCGGAAGACGTACTCATAGATCGCGCTCAGTTCATACTCGTACATTTCCGGCTCAGTTGACATCATCGCTTGATTGTGTGCTATCGCGCTGATCTGCGTGGCCTTCGTGAGTAACTCGATCTCTTCTTTGCTTTTCACGGCACGCATGCGATAGACCATCGGAGAGGGGTCGCGAAGCTCCACTTGAGAATGCCGGCTTTTCATTCCATCAATCGAGTTTTGAATGGGTCGAACGAGATCGGCAATCTCTCCTGAAAAGTCCGACGCAAATGTCGGGAGATACACAACAGTCGGTCGAACGCCAAACATCGCACGACTAAGAAGAGACTGGAATTGATCGTTTGCGGTTGCGTACTGGAGTCCACGAAGCTTCATCGCGCCCTCGGGACCGTAGCGGCGACCGTTCCATGTTTCGCGAAGAGGATTGCGCGGTTGGACAAGGAGTATTTCCTTTACCGTCACCATCTTCGTCGTGTCCAGCCGATCGCGAACGCTCATTCCTTTTGGCACAAGGAGAAGAATTGAATTCGGTTCAGGGAAGCCGGTCAGATAGTAAAGGTTGTCGTCCTGACGATATTGATATTCCACGTCACCATTGCGCGAGCGGACAGGGGCAGCATAAAAAACAGCAATTGCATTCTCACCCATTTCTGCCATCAGCTTGTCACGTCGTTCCTTATGGACAGAATCTGGAGTGAGATCAGTGTCGTATTCGATGTAGCGAAGGTCTTGGGCGAAGAGTCCAAGAGAAACAAGAATACTTGCAACCACGATAAAGGAAAAACGACGTTGGAACATGGTGGAGATTACTCCTTCCCTTTGTTGTGTGTTTTGTTTCGTCGAGGCCGTCGTGTCTCTTTGTGCATTCTAAAATTATTGAGGCACTATTTTTGCGTCGCCAATTTTCCTATAACGTCCGCAGCCTTACGCAGTGCCCCGCCGAGCTATGATTGACATTTCGCTTATCGCGAAGGCGGGGCATTGAGCGAGCACCATAAAACACTTTCAACAAAGCGAGTGTCGTAAGGCTGTTTGTCCCGAAAACTTTCGGGATGCCCTTGGCATTAGGCGACACCATTTCACTGACCTGTCATTGGTTCAGTCGGTAAAACCGGAAGAAGAAGTTGTCAATCGGTAGAATCTCTATGTCGCGAAAGCTAGCCTCTCTGGCGTAGCGACGCAGAGTTTCCGGTCTCATGACCGTACCTGTTTCCGCAGATGGCGTATCAGCCATTCCGACTGGTAGGCAGTGGAGAATACTCCATCCATACATCATCCATTCTACTTCATTCCCCTTGGCGGTAAAGGTTTCGCCAACTCTTTCATCTACAACAAGCACGACTCCCCTTTCCCCGGCGAGACTTCGCATCGCACGCAGGGCTGCAACTGGCTGTGACATATCGTGGATACACTCAAAGGCAGTCACCAGGTCATATTGAGCAGCAAGCTTCGGGTCACCGGCGTCGCGAATGTGGAAGCTTACACGATCGATGAGGCCCGCTTGCTCTGCGTTGGAACGTGCAAGTTCAATTGAAGGCTCATCGAGATCGAACCCATCCACTTGAACTTTTGGATAATGTCGAGCAATGCCTATGCTCGACCATCCTGCTCCACAACCAACATCAGCCACACGAGCAGGTGGGTCTGACTGAAGTCGTGCATGTAATTCGGGGATGGCAGGGAGCCACTCAGAACCCAATTGCCTCAGAAACATTACGCGATTGATTCCAGCTTGTCCGTCACGCAGATCCTCGCCATAGTCTCGATAGGACACCCCTCCACCGCGACGATAGGCATTCAGGACGGAAACCATTGGACGAGTTGCTCCGACGACCAGTTGAGCGAGTGGAGCCAAGTAGTTCAGGCTGTCGCGCTCAACGAGTACCTCTGCATGACCAGGCGGCAGGCGATATCGGCGGGCGGTTGCAAGGGTAGTTTCATCTTTGACCTCAAGGATGCCTGCGACCGTCTGCTGCTCAAGCCATTCACGAGCATACCGCTCGTGCGTGCCTGTTCGTGTGGAAAGTTCAGCAGACGTCAACCAGTCACTATCAGTAAGTGCCCGGTAGAATCCGAGGCGTTCACCAATGTAGATACTGAATATCTCAAATGTGCCGGCAGTTGCCTTGAGCATCCGTTCGATGAATGCATCACGCTCCTGTGCAATATGCGCTAGTGAGTTGGGTTTCTTTTCCATACGCGGTCACTTCCTCATGTCTCCCCGGGCTACATCAGCCCCAACTGCATCATAATTCCCGCTAAGTCGTAATATCGGTTACATTCTGTGATCTTGCCCTGCGCATCAATGCGGTTAAACCTGCCGATGCGCATCATCATACTCCGGTTCGTAGCGGGAATAGAGCCTGTCGGAGTGACAAGAGGACCCTTGTGCGTTCCACTCATTTCTGCTTCGGAGGCGATGATGTCTCCGCTGGCCACGACGTTAACAACTTTTGTCTGAATATTGGGAAAAGCCTGGAAGAAGTCTTCTATATCCTTCCGGATGGCTTCTTGCCCCTTCAGGGGTTCAAGGGTACTGGGGATCGTACGCTGTAGCATCGGTGGCGTATAGAGCGGCATAGGCGTCGGCATCGTGCCGATTTAAAGCGTCTATCGCTTTCTCCATGGTTTCTTGGATTGTTGCGGGATTCATTGTTCCTTTCTCCTTTCAAATTGTTAATGAAAATTTTAGGTATTTCAGATTTCGTACAACAGTAATGTGGTGTCGCTTAACGTTGCACAAACGACGCCGTTGTTTTTGCCGCTATCAAACGTCCAATTCTCTCGCGGCAAAAACAATGGAACGACCACAACTGTTCCCTATCAAAAAGGGCGTCGTGGTGCGGCGTGTTAGGCGACGCCTTCTTATGCCCCTTGTCCTCACCGACCACTCGGTTTGTTTCGCGGATCGTCTGCGGGGTTCACGTAGGTTATTCCCCAAGGTCCGATGCCGTGAAGCTGAATCGTGGCTTCCTCTTTTGTGAAAGCGAAGTGCCGCGTCCCAATTGCCATCACGGCGAACCCTCCGACAGGCAGCTTTGTTGCCTTGGATTCATCGAACACCTCTCCGAGCCCCATCTGAAATGAGCCGGAAAGCACCGTCACATGCTCGATTGCTGGATGCCAATGCGGAGGGACCTTATAATTTGCGGGCAGCTTGAGCTGCATGGTGAACGGACCAGCTTTCGCGGGATCCCCCTCTACCACGGCTGACTTTACACCCTTCGGCAGAGAGGCAGGACCATCCTTCCAAGTAATGTCCGTTGGTACAACCATGATGTGGTCGGGTGGATGCTCACCCGCCTTTTTAGCCGCCTTCTCCTGTGCGTGGAGTAGTAAGGCAGGAACAATGAGAGTCAATCCAATGAGGAAAACCCGCAAAGAAAAATAGTTTGACATGACGATCTCCTTTAGAGTTGGTTATGAAACATGTTGATTAAGAATACATCGTGTTGATAAGCCACAAGTGGTCGAACGTATCGCCTAATGGCGTGTTTACGCCGTCCCGTTTGCTGCTATGTATAGACCAATTCCATTTGATTGAAGCAAACGGGATGGAACGAACACAATAATATCTCTTTCAAAAAAAGTGAGCGTCGTAAACACGCTTGTTAACTGCAGTTGCCCTTTCATTTCATCAACACCATTTTACGGGTCTCGGTGTAGCCGGTTGCATCGAGACGATAAAAATAGACGCCTGAACTGAGTGCACGTCCATCGCGATCGCGAGCAGTCCATTCACGATGATGCTCACCCGCATTCAGGTCTTCATCCAGAAGAATCGCTAATTCCCTTCCTTGAAGATCGAATATGCGCAATCGGACGTGACTACTTGCCGGAAGTGAGAAGCTGATCTTTGTAGAAGGATTAAACGGATTCGGATAATTCTGATTCAGCAGAAGCGAAACCGGTTGGCCGCCGCTTGACTCATTGACTGAGACAAGGTAATTCGATGAGAAGACACCGTTCCCGTGCGTACCAACCGCAACCAATCCATCCGATTCGCGCACTTTGAGCATTTCGACGACAACCTTTCCAATACTCGATGCACCCTCCTGCACCCACACTGTACTCATTCCGTTGAGAACTGAAGTTGAATACAACCCAGTGCTGGTACCGACGAAGTAGGTGGTCGCTCCAACGCCCGGCAAGATCTCTGCCCAGCGCACCGATGGACCGTTGCCGGTTCCAACAGGGCTCTGCTCTAAGTTTCCGCCGATTGGCGCCCATGTGCTACCGCCATCACTAGTATAGAACATGCTTTGTACACCGTAGTTTGAGAATACTGCTATTGCTTTGTTGTAGTCTGCCGGGTGAACCTCAATGCATGAAACGTTTGCATTCACCGGAAACTCTTTCCCCGTCCAAACATCGGTGGGGGTGTTGTTTTGAGTGC
>JANONN010000204.1:0-7846 GCA_031420835.1 Ignavibacteriales bacterium
CACATCCGTTTGACGCGGCGTGGCGCGTGGGATAACCCCGAAGCGCATAATGTCGAAATTCGATGCGGCGGCCGCCATCATTTCGATCGCGCAGCATGCGAGTCCGAACTGCATCTGCCACAGCGACGAGAGGCGCGCCCAATTCAATAGATTGTCGACCGATGTAATGATGATGTTGCTATTTTCAAACTTGTAGTCTAGGAGACCCATTCGAATACCTTCATTTGCTCTGCGTGGCTATAAAGCTGGAACGGTCAACTTCGGAGATTCTTGCTTCTGCACATAAGTGGCACGTGGTTCGATCGTCGGGATTTGCGGCCGCGGCTTGTCCCAATCAAGATCTCCCTTCACCCAAACGTAGGCGAATCCCACCATCAAGATCCCAAGGAAAACCGCCATCTCGATGAAAGCAAAAAGGCCCATAGTTCGATAGACAAGGGCCCAAGGGAACAAGAACACAATTTCAACTTCGAAGATGAGAAAAATGAGCGCGACGACATAGAAGCGCACATTGAAGCGGATCCATGCGTTGCCAATCGGTTCTTCGCCGCATTCATAGGAAGTTAGCTTCTCGGGATAGGGACGATGAGGGCGGAGAATCCACGACATGATCATCCCACCGGCAACAAAGATGGCGCCGATGATGAGGAAGATGAGAATTTTTCCGAACTCGGTGAGCATGCGTGCATTCCACAGAAGGATCACAGCGTTGTCACGTCCCAAAGGGATGGCTTCGCCAAAGTGATCCCTTCGGGATTTGGTGCGACAGCGATGTGGAAAAAAGCCTTGGCAATATAGAAAGGAAATGCCCGATTGTCAAGAAACGAGGGTGAAAAGTTGAATGAAGCACGCTCTCCTGACTCATTTTATGAAACTCATTATGCGAAAAAAGAAAAGTCCCGAAGGGCACCATGTGCCGATCGGGACTTCATTCGAATGCGTGAGAAGATTATCGGACTACTTTTGATATCCCCACTTCTTGTAGTTGGTGTCGATCTGTTCTGGTGTCGGATGTTCGAGAATCGGTTCAGGAGTGGTTGTGAATTCTTCTTTCGGATGATCTTCGAAAACCTTCACGTTGACTTGAATATCCTCTTTGAAGATGTCTGGAGTGGCTGAGTCTTCAAAGATCGCGCCCCACGGACACTCCGGCTCGCACGCCGCGCAGTTGATGCATTCCTCCGGATGAATAAAGAGCATTTTGCTATAGTTACTGTCTTCAACGGTTAATCCATAGATGCAGTCAACCGGACACACTTTGACACACGCTGTATCCTTGCAGTCTGCACAAAGTCTGGTAATTACCCAGGGCATAGAAGTATCTCCATTCGTGTAGTTCGATAGTGAAAGTTAAGCGCCTTCGCGCTGTTCGGTTTTTCTCATTGGCTTCGGGGGAAGGTTCAACACATCCTCCGGAAAATTATCGAGGATGAACGCAACAATATCCTTGATAGAGATAACGGCGACTGGTCTCTTCTTCTCGTCAACGATCGGAACGTGTCGATATCCCCCCACGTGCATTGCATTAAGGACAAAGGCGATGCTATCATCCTGCTGAAAGCTCTCCGGATTCGGGGTCATCGCGTCCTTTACAGTCGCCTTTGCCATATCGAGCTTCCCGACAACTTTCTTCAGGACATCCCGCTCTGTAAAGATCCCTGTCAGCTTCTCGTTTTCTGTGACGAGCACACATCCCAACCGCTTTTCGTTCATCAATTGCACCACATCCGCAACACTCATTCCCGGAGGAACCTGCAGCGCCTTCCGCACACGTAGATGCTTGATTGGCTTTCGAAAGGTTGATGAATCAAGCACCTTGACGGCGCGCTCGTCTTCTTCATACATCTGACTCAGTTCTTCATCTACTTCATCATACATGGCGTGACTCCGTTTCTCCGATCGCCCTCACGAAAAGCATCCGTAGTATAGAGAACGACAATCGAAATTTCAAGTCTATTATTCAAGATTTTTTCTTCAGAATAATTCCCACACCACCTGCACTTTTTCATCGCCTACAATAAACACAGATGCCTCAACGATGGAGGAACTCCGATGCAGTGAATGACACGGAACTCGTTTCTTACGGCAGGACATTACCATGACCTAGTTCGGAACAAGCGGACGCGGTCTTTAGCGAGATTCCCACGTAATCTCTTTCTCACCGGAGCGATGGTTCACATACCGCGCCATCACAAAGAGAAGATCTGAGAGACGATTCAAGTAGATGAGCGGGGAACTCCCAACGCTCCCCTCTCCAGTAAGTTTCACCACACATCGTTCGGCACGGCGGCAAATCGTGCGCGCCATGTGAAGTTGAGCAGCTTGAGTTGAACCACCGGGGAGGATAAATGATGTAAGTGGTGGGAGCGATTCGCTCAACCGATCAATCGTGTGTTCGAGTCGCTCGGCATGCGATGGCTCGATGCGTGGGACTTTGGCTTGTGCGTTGACCGGGGTGGCAAGATCGGCACCGAGTGTCAAGAGATCGCGTTGGATTTCTTGAAGGATCGCGTCAACATCATCCGGCTGCTGAAGTGAACGCGCCACGCCAATACAGGAATTCATCTCATCAACAGTCCCATACGCTTCGATCCGGAGATGGTCCTTCTTCACACGACCACCGCCGAAGAGCGACGTCTCCCCGTTGTCTCCCGTTTTCGTGTAGATTTTCATGGATTATCCTACATTCCGTCCGTTCAGCACACGCTCAAGATCGTCCATTCGCGTTTGAAAATCGGCAAGCGTAGAAGGAATTGCGGAGTGAAGATCGTGTAACTCCTGAGCGCGCATCTCATCCATCTTCACATGAAGCTGCTGGATCATCAGCTCCGACTTGAGATTGACCTGATAGTCAAGCTCCGCTTTAAGTCGATCCTTCTTCTGCGCGCGATTCTGGCTCATCATGATCACAGGCGCCTGAATTGCCGCAAGACACGAGAGTATGAGATTGAGAAAAATGAATGGATACTCATCGAACGGACGAAACCATAATTGAATTGTGTTCATTCCCATCCAACTGAACAGCACAACGGCAAACGCGATGATAAACTTCCAGCTTCCACCGAACACGGCAATCTTGTCTGCAAGACGATCACCAAAGCTGAGTTGCTCTTCAATCTCTTTGTTCACGTTCTTGGACGCGAGCGACATAACAAGTTCGTTTGTGCTGCGTAGGCGCTTCCCAATTTCGCTCATCATAGAGATCGAAACGGATGGTCGACCCGTCAGGAACTTGATGAAGTCGTCGCGCTTCATTTCGAGTAACCAGCACTCCTTCAGCGCCGTGGCTGTCGCAGTGCGTGGCTGGCCGTCTATGAGGGAAAGCTCTCCAACAAAATCACCTTCGTGAAGTACCGAAACCGTCATCGTTTTCTGAGGGGCATCAATCGGGACGGTAATCTCCAACGATCCTTCTTTAATGAGAAACATTGCGTCACCGGATTCCCCCTGCTTGAAGAGAATTTCCCCCTTCTTCAATCGGCGCTCTTGCCAGAAACCGTTCAGTACTTCAAGGTCGTGAGCGGAGAGATTCTGGAACATCGGTATCTTGGCGAGAAATTCTTTTGATATGATCATTCGGTGTGATTCCTTTGAGACAACAGAAGCTGTATCAAATTACGAAAGCGCCTTCAAACCAGCCCGACCGCCCGCCAGAACGGCTTTGTCGGGCTGGCAGTCTGGCGGGGAAGAAAGCCCCACTCTTTCAAGCAGAAGGGCGGGGCTTCTCCACTTGTGACCTGTCTGCCCTGTCTGCCGACAGGAAGGCGACAGGCAGGCACGTCACACAGAACTACTTCTTTCCTTCCCTCCAATAGTTCGGAAGCTCATTGTAATAGTGAACAGATGTGCGAATGCCGCCAAAGAAATTATCGAGGTTCAGATGCTCGTCTGGCGAGTGCGCGTTCTCGTCGGGCAAGCCGAAGCCGAGAAGAACCGTGTCGAGACCAAGGATCTGTTTGAATTGCACCACGATGGGAATCGAGCCTCCTTCCCGCTGATACAACGGCTTCTTGCCGAAACCTTTCTCGAGCGCAGCTACGGCGGCCTTCACTCCAGGACTGTCAATCGGCGTGATAGCCGCCTCACCTCCGTGCAACGCGCGAACCTTCACGTCAATAGATTTCGGCGCAATCTTTTTCAGATGCTTCTCAAATAGCTTTGCAGCCTTATCCGACTTCTGGTCGGGAACAAGTCGCATCGAAATCTTGGCAAACGCTTTTGCGGGCAACACAGTCTTCGCACCTTCGCCCGTGTAGCCCCCCCAAATTCCATTGCACTCAAGCGTCGGTCGCGCCCACAATCGCTCCAGCGTAGTGAATCCCTTCTCGCCATACAATTGCTTCACGCCCAAATCCTTTCCGTATTTCTTATCGTTCCACGGAAGCTTTCCGAACGCGGTGCGCTCCGCTTTCGTGAGCGGTCGTACGTCGTTGTAAAATCCGGCGATCGTCACTTTCCCATTCTTGTCGTGAAGCGATGCGATCATTTCGCTTAACGCCTGGATCGGGTTGTGGACGGAACCACCAAACGAGCCGGAGTGCAGGTCTCGATTCGGTCCGGTCACTTCCACCTCCATATATGCCAACCCCCGGAGGCCGTAGCAGACAGAAGGCACGCCTTTCGCAAACATGGATGAGTCGGAGATGAGAACGAGATCTGCCTTCAACAAGTCTTTGTGCGACTTCACAAACTCCTCAAGGTGTGCGCTTCCCACTTCTTCTTCTCCTTCGATCAGCATCTTGATGTTGATCGGGAGCTTCCCTTCATTCTTCATGTATGCTTCGATCGCTTTGAAGTGAATGAAGACTTGTCCCTTATCGTCGGCGGAACCGCGCGCGTACAGATTTTCTCCGCGAATCGTCGCTTCGAACGGTGGCGATGTCCAAAGATTGAGCGGGTCAACCGGTTGCACGTCGTAATGTCCGTAAAAAAGAACCGTCGGTTTGCCCGGAGCCCCCATCCATTCACTGTAAACGATTGGATGGCCGGCAGTTTCGAAAGTCTGGATATTCTGCATCCCGATCGTCCGCATCTGAGTGGAGACCCACTCAGCGCAGCGACGCATATCGTTCTGATGATCTTTCTGAGAACTGACGCTTGGGATGGCGAGGAATTCCTTCAGCTCGGATAAGTAACGATCTTTGTTCGATTCGACAAAGGATAATACATTTTGCATGGTCATGACCTTTCAAGAACTGTTCTGATGACTTCGGTGAGTGATCCGCATGTGGGTGAAAAAATATACCGAGACATTTTCCGAAAGGCAAGGGAATCAGGTAGTGGCTCAATTAGGCCGCACCGGAGGATGGCGTTAAAATGACGCTACAAACTGAGCCACTACCAGACATCAGAGTAACTTGAGGTTCATGAAGGTCAGTGACTGCCAAATGGATTTCTCTTGACTGTGAAACCAGAAGATGACAAATTGAAGCAACTTCTAACCGATGATAACCGTGCGGTGACCAAGGTGAAGAAGAAAAACTCAAATCAAAGATTCCCGTTGCTGTCCGCCTCAGGCGGACGGAGCGGGATTTTTTTGTCTTCGTTTTGAAATCGCAGGTTGTGTGAAATAAGAAAATCAAACGACGAAGCAGAGCATGGGACTCCATTCATAGATTCCGAGACAGGAGCGATTGTATGAAGCAACTCATTACTCGACGCAAACAAAGAGCCCGCCGCAGGCGGGCTTTGGTCATGTTGAGTATGTTCACAGTTCTCTTCTTGCAAACGTGCAAAGACAAAGGGAATCCGATTGATCCGACCAAGTGTCAGGATCCCCGGTGGTCTTATCTCGGATTAGGAGGAAAGTCAATAGAAGCATTGCGCACCCACGGTGGCTTCTTGTACGCAGGTACTAGTGCCGGGGTTTTTAGAAAAATGATCTACTCCGCTGACACGGCGTGGGTTCCCTTAGGCTTGGAATCCAGACACATAAATGCACTTATCGTTCTTGATCATTCAACGTTCATTACGAGTGTTCGTACAAATGTCATGGAAAATCGCAACGATACGATTTCGTTGTACAAGACCACAGATGCGGGTAAGCATTGGTTCCCATATCAGAATGGTTTTGGTGGAGGATACTACAATATGGTAAACGCTTTCGACAGGGTGCAACCAAATGGACCTATGTATGCGGTTGGGGGAGCAGTGGCAAAATCTACCGACGGGGGGATGAGCTGGCGTAGAGTGTTCGGTGACTATTGGAATGCTATGGAATTTGAATTCATCAAGATTCATCCAAATTCACCAGATCGAATTTGGGCCGGTGGGCGAAGCCTTCTCGATCTACCGATCCTAATCATATCGACTTCATCTGGTGAATCATGGCAACAGCCGCCGCACAACATGGGTGTGAATATCTATCTTTCGTTAGCATTTCACCCGACTGAGAACAATACTGCGTATGTCGGTGTACTAGGCGCGGTGTTCAAGACAGTGGATGGTGGTATGAATTGGTCTCCGGCCCTTGTGCCTTTCGAGCATCGAGCTTTCTTGGCACTCGCTACGAGCACAGATGGTCTAGTGTATGCCGCCGGCTGGGAGGACACATTCAACCCTCACGACCCTCAAGAGCTGCTCTTCTACAAATCATCGGATAGTGGCAAATCATGGGAGAAGGTCATTCATAAAGATCGCAGGGGAGATCTAGGTGTTAGACAGATTCTTCCTGTGACAAATGGAAGTGTGGACCGCCTTTACATTGGCACCCTTGGTGGGGGGGTTTACAGTTACGATCTAATATCGGCAGTGACTAATTAAGAAGAGGATGGTGGCAATGAACAAGTTATAACACCACCGCCGCTGTGTTGGTGACACAACGGCGGTGTAACAACGCAAGCGAATCGGCAGCGAGATTATCCCCTGAGGGATGAAAGCGCCTTTTCGTTTGCACACTAAAAATAGTCAAAACTCACTGCATTACCAAATTCATATTCACAAGGAGAAGAACGTCATGAGAAAGCATAGATTTTCAAATCTCGTCGAAGCGATCACGGGAACATTATTGATCGTCATTTGGATGTCCTGCGTCGGAACTATGTTGGCTCAGACTCCAATTGATCTTGACCGAGAAATCCTGGTTTACATTCAACCTTCTGCGTTACAATTCCCTACTGACGAGAGAGGAGCGGTGGCAATTGACCGCCTCACGATACCATCGCAGGCACTCCGTCAGGCATTGGGCCGATTCCAAGTGCAAAGCCTCGCAAAAGCATTTCCTGATTTTACCGATGCAGACACTGTTCGAATTGCGGAAGATGGAAGACAAATAAGCATTCCAAGGTTTTCGAGAATCTTCCGGCTTCAAGTGCCTGATAGAGCACAGATTGATTCGGCAATAGCTGCCCTTTCAAGGGTGCCGGGAGTATTGTTTGCAGAAAAAAACATGGATGCGAGACTCTTTTCTGACCCAACGTACGGAAATCAATGGCACTTGAATAATAATGGCCAATCAGGCGGTACACCGGGTGCAGACATACGGGCAGAACAAGCCTGGCAAATCTTCACCGGAAGCTCGTTGATCAAAGTGGGAGTGTTTGATACAGGCGTCGAGCTCTCACACAGTGAGTTCACTGGAAAGATTTCTGGTGATCCGCCAGATGGCTCCGGAACAGAGCCTTGGTGGTCGCACGGAACACATGTCGCGGGTATTGCCGCCGCTAGGGCAAATAATAATGCTGGCGGAAGAGGAGTGGACTGGAACGCTCACATCAGTTCCAGGAAAATCTTCAGCGGGCATGGATCTTATCTCGGCGACGTTACGGTCTCAAATCAGATAACAAATGCTGTAAACGAAGGAGTCCACGTGCTAAACCACAGTTGGGGCGGTGGGAGCATCAGCACG
>JANONN010000205.1:0-3133 GCA_031420835.1 Ignavibacteriales bacterium
GTGCGTACATCATGGCCGGGAAGTCGTACTACAGGATTAGAAACTATCGTGAGTCCGTCAGGATTCTGAAGAACCTGATGGACCTCTATCCCCAGTCTGCCTACACTGCGAATGCGCACTACACGCTTGGGTTGAACTACTACCGCATGGTTCGCTATGAAGATGCAGCAACGGAGTTTCTCCAAGCGAGACAGAAGAGTAGAGACGAAGTTCTGATTCGCCGCTCCGAAGTGATCCTTGGCACTCTCGCCTTCGAACATCTCAGCGTTGGGCAACTTCAACTTCTCATTGCAGACGCCACGGTGACTGAGATAAGAGTTCTGCTCACAGTACGATTGGCGGAAAAGGTCTTCCGTGCGGGAGATCCTCGTGGTGCACAGGAACTCCTTCGTCCCGTTGCATTACTCCCTCCAGCAACGAAGTATGTTGGCGAAGCGATCGAGTTGTTCCAACGCATCGAAAAAGGTGGAGTGTTGAAGATTGGAGTTGTGCTTCCTCTCATGCTCAAATCGCAGCAACCCGGTGCGCGTGATCTCGGCATAGAAATGATGGATGCGATTCGACTCGCCGCAGATGAATACAACATCGAGGGGACGCCGAAGGTGAACCTGGACATTCGCGATTCGGAGCGTGATCCTGCCGTGGCAGCCAAACAAGTAACCGAATTATGTGGAGATGAAAAAGTTGCTGCGATCATGGGACCGATCTTCAGCAATGAAGCAATGGCCTCCGCCGGCATTGCCAATGCAAAGGGTGTTCCGATCATTACTCCGACTGCCACTTCCAATGGGATCGCGGCTATTGGGCCATTTGTATTTCAAGCGAATCCGGACTACGATGTTCGAGGTCGCGTCATGGCACGTTATGCGATTGACGTGCTCGGTGCAAAACGTGTTGCCGTCGTGGCGCCGATAGACGCCGTCGGGAAACTGATGGCCGAAGCATTCCTGGATGAGGCGAAAAAAGACTCCATCGAAGTAGTTGACGTTCAATGGTATCAATCGGGAGCGACGGACCTTCGCCAACAACTCATGAACATGCGCCAACGAGCCCTTGAGAAGGTAGAAGAGACGATCATAGATTTTTCCATTCGCGTGAAGTATCAGGATGTGATGAAGATGGTGCGACTCGGCGTTTCACAGAAGAGACTTGACTCTCTGATGGAAGTAGGGGGAAAGGCTTCGGTGGAGGCGCTCCTTGGAAAGCACGGACCGCGGATCGCCGATTCTCTCGGCATCCCAACACTCAAGATCCCGGTGAAGTATGATAGCTTATTGATTCCCGTTCAGAATATCGACGCCCTCTTCCTTCCAATTGCATCTGCTTCCGAGATTGGGATATTACCATCGCAACTGAAGTATTTCAACTTTCAAACACAGATGCTGGGAACAGGTGATTGGGAAAATCTTGAAGAACTTGAGCCCAATCGGCAATACACCAATGGCGTGATCTTTTCGGTGGATGCTTATGTTGATGCGCAGAATCCCGAGTATCAACTCTTCGCAGCGAAATTTCAACGATCATTCAATCGAAAGCCATCGAAGAACACGATTTATGCTTATGATGCAATGAAACTGCTGCTCCAAGTCATCGGTAAAGGAGCGGCAACGCGTTATCAGGTTGCAGCTACCCTGTCGACGGTGAGGAAGCTTCGGGGAATCCATTCTGTGATTTCGATGAACGCTCGGCGAGTAAATTCATTTCTACACCTCATGCAATATCGGAACAGAACGATCCAACGGATCGGTGAGGTTGATCTCACAGACACGCCGGAAGGCGAAGCAAAAGGTGGAACACGTGAAGGAAAAACCGAAGAGCGATAATCCCGGGCAAGCTACCTACACAATAAAAGATTGGCCTTTGGGAGATCGGCCGCGTGAGAAGCTGTATCAAAATGGGCCGGGTGCACTAAGTGACGCTGAGTTGCTGGCGATACTGATTCGTACCGGTATGCGTGGGAAGACGGCGCTTGATCTTGCCAAGAAGCTCTTGAGTGAAGCCCGATCGCTCGGGAAGATTGCTCAAATGACGGTAAAAGATTTCCAAGTGTATGACATCGGGCCGGCCCGTGCGACGGCGATTGTTGCGGCGTTCGAGCTTTCGCGCAGGATTCCCATGAACGATGGGGAATCGAAACTGACATTCCGTGTGCCGCAAGACGTTGCCGATCGTTACATGCGGAAATTCAAAGACCTTAGACATGAGGAATTCTGGGTATTACTGTTGAACTCTGCTAATCAACTCATAAGGGATTCTCGAGTGACCACTGGGACGCTCAACTCCTCGCTTGTCCATCCTCGTGAGTGTTTCCACGAAGCAATCAAAGAAAAGGCGGCCAGTGTGATTTTCTTGCATAATCACCCGAGCGGAAACTCTGAGCCAAGCCAGGAAGACATCTCGATTACCAAACAACTCGTGGAATCGGGAAAGATCTTGGGGATACCAGTTCATGATCATATTATCTTGGGGTCAGGAAATTTCACGAGCTTTGCAGAACGCGGATTGCTGTAGTAGTTAGAAATCTCTCAATGATTTGCTGATGAAGTAAAGTGCTTGACTTTTTGTGGTCTAATCCTTATTATGTTCGCGAGTTCAAGAACGCGGAAAGCTCGAATCAACAGTTCAATTCAAGAGGAGACGTTCTGATGAAAAAGATATTCATGTCCCTTGTCCTTGCCGGGCTTCTCGGTGGAGCCATTGGGTGTTCCAGTAAACCCAACGAAGAGGAAATGAAGCAGCTTGAAGACTTGCGCGCTGAGGTTTCATCGCTGGAGCGTGAGATTGCATCGAAAGAATCTGAGAAAGCTGCCCTGACGAAATCCATCGCTGACAAAGACGCGGAGTTGAAGAAGTGCGCAGATGACAAAGCGGTAACACAACAACGCCTTCGTGGAATGTAACCTGCAGACAAAGGAGAGACTACAATGACTGTTCGAATTAGTTTGGTTGCAATTCTTCTGGTGGCAATCGCCTGTGCTGCTGCTGCTCAAGAAATGACGAAAGAAGATTGGCAGAAGCAAGTCACAGAATTGACCACGAAACGAAATGACGTGAAGAATAAACTTACCGCCGCGCAGACGGAAGTTGACAAGCTGAAGAAACAAGATGCCGACAAAGCTGCGGCGTTGAAGCA
>JANONN010000206.1:0-3370 GCA_031420835.1 Ignavibacteriales bacterium
GACACGCTCGCGGGAAGGAATTCATTTCAGGCTCCCTTATCACCGATGCTAATCACACTGCGGGACACAACGGAGCGCGGAAGAAGCTCTGTGTGATGCGCCCGGGAATCCACAGGATCCCGACTATCGTCAATATGTGGAATTCAAAGAAACGTTGAAGAACCCCGCTTTTCTGCTCGGGTCATAATCAATTTTTTCTCAACCAAGAATTCAATCAGTGATTGGAGGTACCGATATGTGGTTCCAACTTATCTTTACGCGCAGCTTGTTCCTGCTGCTCCTCACAGCGGGGCCTGTCACTCCACAATCAAATAGGGTTGAACTTTCGATTGAACTTTCAAATAAACAGATCTTCATTGAAGGAGAATCAGTTTATCTGATTGTATCGCTTAAAAACAAAGGGTCGAATGTTGTCAGATACGACGGGTTTTATCTAGAATCAAGCAAACTTACTCTCAATGTGACAAGACATGATGGTCAGAAGGTGAACTATGCAGGGCCGACGTTCACGATCATATCTCCAATTAGCCATAGTTTATTGCCTTCAGAAAAAGTCTCTGTCGGACTTATGGTTGATGGCTATTTCCCTACATTCACTGATGCTCACCACGTTTACCGAAAACTCACTCCAGGGACATACACCGTTGAGGCTCAGTACGCTATGAACACCTCTGTGGTCAATTCCAATAGGTCGACATTTCAAGTTCAACGTCCAGCAGGAAGGCTCAAAGAAGCTCTTGACAAACTTGAAGAAATCTACGTTCCAGAAAACTACTTCTCTGATGATACTTCGAAAATCATTCCGATCTGCGTGGATTATCTTAGATCTTATGGAAATTCGCCATATGCTCCGCTCGTCTCCAACGAGATCGCCTGGACTTACAGAAGGACAAAGGATCGGGCAAAGGCTGTTGAAGCTTACAAGACTGTCGTGCGATCGTACCCGAATCATGGATATGCGTTGAACATAATCCAGGAGAATTATCTCCGACCTCGTGAAAAAGCAGTTTTGCTTGATGAAATAATCTCCAAGCATCCCTCGAGCTACTTTGCGAAATACGCAAGACACCTACAAGGAGTAAAATCGTCCCTTGAGCAAATAGAATGATATCTCCAACAAGTGGAAGGGAGATAGCCCCGATGAGAACCTCGATTAAGCTGCTGCTGATAGCATTCCACTTTTCAGCCTGCTCGTACAGCACCTCGTTCGGGCGACAATTAAAGCTCACGCTGGAACTTGAAAAAAGTCGATTTC
Source organism: Ignavibacteriales bacterium (assembly GCA_031420835.1). Taxonomy (GTDB): domain Bacteria; phylum Bacteroidota; class Ignavibacteria; order UBA10030; family UBA10030; genus JANONN01. The sequence continues at coordinate 1,256 of JANONN010000206.1, forward strand.
TGGAAGCAGAACCAATCTACGCGTTCGTTTATCTGACAAACACGGGAGCAAGCGATGTCAATGTATACCTGTTTCATGACACGCAGTTACACTTTTCCCTTTATGATGAGGGCGGAAAACCGGTGACACAAACCCTTTCTTCAATTGCCGATGCCTACTTCGTCAAGCCACGCCTGCTTCCTGCCGGCGAAAAGATGATCGAAACAGAAAACCTCCAATTGATCTTTGGGAACAACCGTCACAATTGGACTGTGTACAAAAACTATTTGGTCGCGGGCAGATACAGCGCCACAGTATGGTATCAACATTTTAACGAGCAAACGCGAAAGGGGGACACACTTATATCCAATACCGTAGACTTCGAAGTTGCACGGCCGCGAGGCGACGAAGGAAAGGCCTTTCAGTTGCTGATGGAGGGTTTAGACTTGCTGAGCCAGCGGAACTATGATTTGCAAATACGAAAGCTTAGTGAGTTGATCCGTTTATATCCACAAAGTGTCTACGCGCCAGCAGCGTATGATCAACAGCGCCTTACTATTGGCGTAATCCTTCACGACGAGGAAAAGGCCTCAGGGAGCAGGTTAAGGGTTATTGAGGAGTATCCGGATCGAGGTGCGGCACTGTATCAATTCCTGAGCATTATGAAGATTAACGACAAATATTACTCGCGTGAGAAGAAGGAAGAGCTTCTGAAGAAATATGGCACAGGGCACCCAAACACTCGTTTGGGAAAAGCCAGCAAAGACTTGATGAGAACGACTCAGTACATCGTGAAATAGTTTTTTGGAGAGATGCGAAATCCATCTCGGAAGTCATTTGTTGATCTTTTGCAGTGGAAAACGGAGGAGATCACCATGAACATAGTACGACTTAGGGTCTTTGCCGCAATTTGCTTCTACGCCACCTCACTCACGTTCTCAGAGGCGCAAGATGTGAACCTAACAGTACCGGCCTTTCCCACGGACGAACAGCAAGCCTTAACGTTGGTCGACGAACTCGTCCAGGGAGTTCGAAACCAAGACCTCCATAGAATCATCAGCGTTATTCCTGAGAAACATCGAAAAGAAGCAGTTGATTCACTGCAAAGGACATTCGGTTTGGTTGCGCGTACACAGTCGAGTTTGTTCGCAATGGAGGTCACGAACTTGAGAAAAGCTGGCAACACCATCCGCATTACGTCGCTTTTTCCCAGTGAAACTGGAAGGGACACCGTGACTTTTGTCCTAACACAAACTCAACAAAGATTTCTTATTGTTAATCCAGCGCAGTTGCTCCGGCGTATCAACTCATTCCTTAGAAGAAACGATCATACTGCAAACCAGGAGGTAGTCAGCTCGGCCCAATACAAGTTCTCATCATCGTTCAGCAGTGGAGTTTCTATTAGTGGAGTTTCTATTATAGAATCGCATCACATGTTGGTCCCAAAGAGATACTCGAGTTGGCCGGGACCAACGATTTGGCTTGTTACGCAAAGTCACGCCCAACAGTATGTCGGAAAAGTGTTGCTCTCCACTCCTATGGATGGAGACTATGTGCCTATCTCATCAAGTGAAGATGTCGTTTTTGTCCTCGACCCAATGAAGCATCGTATCGTGTATGCGGCCTCAAACTGGATCAAATCATATGGCGATTGGCCCGGCGACTATGAACTTACAGATTCATGGGGTTTAAAAGCACTAAAGTTCCCGGATGGTACCGTGAATGTCTTTGTGACGGAATCTGTGAAAGGCGAGATCGCTCATTTGCAGTACGACATTGGTACAGGGAAATTGAACCTTCTCAGGGTTATTAAAGGTTCGCTGCTTAGCCCGAATGAAGTTGAAATCAGAGCTTACGGCATGACGTGGCCCAACTATAGGCTTTGGGTAGTTGACAAGTTGCGAGGGATCATCGAGATCGACAAAGATGGAAACATACTAAGAGAGTTTTCTCAATATACATTCCAAGGAAATGTGTACACGTTATCCAATATCAGCCGCATCTACCACGATGGTTACAATCTTGCATTCATTGACCGCAGCAGGAGAGCTTTTGTGGTTGTCTACACAGACAATTTCAGTGCAGCGTCAATGACCGCTTTTGATCCGCCAAGTAAGCTGACCTATATCGGCCGTA
>JANONN010000207.1:0-3717 GCA_031420835.1 Ignavibacteriales bacterium
GATGTTCAGATGGCGATTGGCGCCGCGGGGAGTGTGACGAAATGGAAAGGTCTGAGCTCGAGTTGGAACGACGCGACAAACTGGGACAACGGAGTTCCTGACGAAAGCACTGATGTCATGATCAGTGTTGGGAGTTTAACAGGAAAGCAAGACCCGATTGTTCCCGCCCCGAGTGGTGGTGACACAGCTCGCGTCGATAACCTGACGATACAATCTGGTTCGAAACTTGCGTTTGCGTCCGGTGCCAATCCCGGACTTCTGGTTGTTCATGGTGTGAATAAACTTCAGAACGATGGTGAGATTCTTCTTGGCGATGGAAAACTGATTTTCAAGAACAAGATTACTTTCATGCAGGGGGGAACATTCAACGCCGGGAGTGGATCGCTTGAGTTCCAAGGCGTGGTATGGGAAAACAAAGCGGGTTCGGTTTTCAACCCGGGAACAAGTTCGGTCATTTTCAGTGGTACAACCGACCAAACTGTATCCGGTAATATTACATTCTATAATCTTGAAGTAAGCACACCAGGCACAGTTACTCTCTCTGGAAGTATAACCGTAACAAACCAGGTGACAATCAATGAAGGGGCTGCCATAGACGTTCCCGAGGGATCAACATTGAGCATTGAAGGCTCGATTGTAAACAACGGTAAAGTTACTGGAAGTGGAACAGTAACAGTACAGGGCCAGCCCCTTCCTGTTCAGATGACTTCGTTTACCGCCACATCTTCATTGACTGGTGCAGAGTTGCGATGGAGGACAGAGACAGAAGTCAGCAACTATGGCTTTGAGATTCAACGCAGACCGGTGCAGTCGTCCACGGATGCGGCCGGATACGACAACCGTAATGAGTGGAAGGCCGTCGGATTTGTGCAGGGTGCAGGGACGAGCGCATCACCACGAGAGTACACTTATGTGGATGCAAGATTAGCTCCGGGCCGTTATGCTTATCGCATCAAGCAAATTGACAACGATGGGAGCTTTTCGATACATAACACTGCAGAAGTAGAGGTCGGTATTGCCCCTAAGGAACTTGCCCTTCCACAGAACTATCCGAACCCGTTCAATCCTTCAACGAATATTGCATTTAGTGTGCCGACAGAAGGAAGGGCGATTGTGAGGATCTTCGATACGCAAGGACGAGAGATCTCAATGCTGTTCAACGATATCGCAGCGGCGGGAAGAATGTATCAAGTGACATTTGACGCAAGTGGACTTGCGAGCGGAATCTACCTTAGCAGTTTTGAATTTGGCGGACAGCGTCTTGTGCGGAAGATGATCTTCCTGAAGTGACTGTCTTGAGAGCGGCTATGAATCAAAAAGCCCTGCAGGAGAAATCCCGCAGGGCTTTTGTGTTTGAAGGGACTCTGTAGCTGAAACGTTTCCGGATCAGTTGAACGTATAGCGAACACCAAACTGGATTCGAAACACGTCGCCGATCCCAGCGGTCTGCTCTAAGGAAGTGCTCATGAGCCGATTGCCGATGTTTCTCAATCGGTAGTGAGCTTTTCCGGCATCAGGACCTGTTGTTAGCGGTGCTTGCGGTATCAGCGGCTGGGCATTCACCAAGCGTTGACCAACCCCCCAATTTTTGTTCAGCAGATTGCCAACGTTCAGAAAATCAATTCTGAATTGCAAAGAATTCTTTTGACCGAAAATGTCGGCATCAAAATCCTGCATGATGGTAAAATCTGCTCGAAAGAGCATCGGAAGGAAGACAGCGCCGCGTTCAGCGTATTTGCCTCTGTTGGCTTTCAAGTATTCATCTTGATTAATGTACGCTTCCCACGCCAATTGCTGCTGCTGTCTGGTGAAGATTGTCGTTCCGGTGCCTGCATATTGCTGGAAGTTCATTTCGGACGTGTCGCGAGGAATATAGATGAGGTCATTGCTTGTGCCGCCATCATTATTCAGATCGCCCCCAAACGTATAGCTCGCGTTGCCGATTGTTCTCCCTTCCCAGAACATGGAATAGGTCGTTCCACCTTTTGTCTTGTAGCTGAACGTGGCAAATACTCGGTGCCCCGGAGAAGAGCCCGAGAAACTCACACCCGGATTGTTCGGATCGCCCGGATGTTGGTTGTTGTTCCATGAACCGAAAGCGATGGAGCCGGGATCAACTGTGTTCTTTGACTCGCCATACGCATAAGCAGCCTTTGCATAGAGGCCCTCTCTGTAGGGCAACTCTAATGAACCGGCAATGTTCCAGGAATAACCAACATCTTGATTTTTCAGTACAACTGCATTATCAACGTGTCGGTTGATTCTGACCGTCGAGTCAGCCGTATTTTTCCATCGTCGTCTGGCATCCGCACCGAGAAAGGTCGAGTCTGCGGCTTTCAGGTTTGCGTTAATGTAGTAGATTCCATTGATATCCTTGTTGTAAATGAAATCAGCTGTTGCAACCAATCCGAAGGGGAGCTTCTGATCAATACCGATGTTGCTTCTCCACAACTGCGGAAACTTGAAATCAGGATCGGTTAGAGCCAACTCGTATCGTGATGCGGGACCACCAGTGCGAGCCCCTTTGTATTGATTAGGGTTGGGGTTAAACGGCCGGCCGCCAGCGGTGATAAGGCGGTTCGCGGGGATGTTATCCAATCGCTCAAAACCAGTCAGCACACCAGTGTTACCAATCTGGTTCGAAATCCAAACATAAAGGGGCGGACCAGAAAACAATCCGGTTCCACCACGAATCTGCGTACTGCGATCTCCCGTTACATCCCAGTTGAAGCCAAACCTTGGTGAAAAGAGTAGATTCGCACCGGGGAGTTTCTTTGTTTGGTACTGGACGGTTTTTCCTTTTTCATCCATGAACGACAGAGAATCTGCGTTCGAATTCTTATATCCGGTATCTCCAAAATATGGGATGTCAACTCTTATACCTAAGGTCAACTTAATATTGTCCATGACCTGCCATTCATCTTGAACATATGCACCCGCATAGAATACCTTCAACGGCTGTACTGGCTTATCCTGTCCGTCTATGTTCGACCATCGCACTTGAAAACGCCTCAAGGCGACAGGTGTACTCGTTCTGCTTGGGCTTGCAAGATAACCACGAGCATCTGTATAGAAATCGGCAAGAGAATTATATACATAGACGCTCTGCGATCCCGGGAAGAAGATGTTTTCAGACTGATAGCGTTCCAAACTAACTCCGGCCGTGACAGTGTGTTCACTTAGATACATGGTGAGGTTATTCTGAAATTGGAAGCTGCTGTAGCGCAATTCGTTGTTTGGCGTAAACGGCTCGCTGCCAAACGAAGTGTACACGGAGCCAGCATCCAGAATATCGACAAGGGGGAAAAGCTTGCCCACGTCGCCCCTACTTTCGTCATGAGAACTGAAGCCGATAATGAGATTATTGGACATATTGTCACTGATGACTGAATTCCACTCGCCAACGATTGACCGGATATTCTCCAGGATCGTATAATTCGAGTTCTTGAAATTCAATCCGGTTGTGTTGGTTCTTCGCGTACCGAAACCCAACGAAGAAGAGTTCGAAAGCAGAACGTCGGTTTCTGAATCTAGATGGTTGTACCGCAAGCTGATCTTGTTGTGCTCATCGAGATTGAAGTCAAGTTTTGCGAGGAAGCGTGTGGCCGGGGTTGCGAAATTGTATCCTTGATATGGTCCAGTGGTGTAACCAAGACCAAGAGTATCCAAAAATGTGCTAAGCCGATTCAGGTCGGAGGCCAACACTCTTGTTACGTT
>JANONN010000208.1:0-7982 GCA_031420835.1 Ignavibacteriales bacterium
AGTGGAAACATATTACAACCGAGGGCGACGCCCTCGGAAACAACAAATCAAGAATCCATCTTGCCCTGAAAGGGCTACATATCGTTCGACTGAGCGCTCACGACGAAGTCTTCCTGTGCGTAACATCAGTTATTCAATCAAAATACGCGGACGACATTTCCACCTGCCTCTGCTGCTCGCTTCAAAACCTGGCTCGTGTTGTCCAATAACTCCATGTCACTCACCGTTCCGGTGAAACCACACACACCGGCGCTGACTGTGACAGAAAAGCTTTTTTCGTCAAGGTTGATGATATTGCTGGCGATGTTCTTTCTCAATTTCTCCGACCAAAGATACGCTTCATTAGCAGAAGTGTCTGTCAGGAGAACGGCAAACTTGTTGAAATCAAATCTACCGACAAGATCATACGAGCGAATACTCCCTTTGATCATCCGACCGATATTCTGAAGAATGAAATCGAATCCGTCCTTCCCGTACCGGCTGAGATGATCGTTCATTGAGTCAACGGAGAGAAGCACAAGGGCAAGCTCATCAGCGAAATCACGCGACCGTTGGACCTCCTCCTGCAAACGACCAATAAAATACTTTCTTGTCGCAACGCCTGTCGTCTCATCCATCAGGACAAAATTGTTCACAATATCGGTGAGCGTCAATGACTCAAGCGCCCACGAAGCTGTATCCACGAGCTTCTGAAGCATTCTCACATCCGACTCTGTGTATGCCTTCGTGTCCTTGCTCTCCACCACCAATGCTCCGTAGCATCGGCTCAATGAGTTTATGGGGAGAATCATGATTGCCCCCTTCGACTCCACACGTTCTGCTGGATAGAAGCGCGGCGTGTCCACTGTTGCCATGCTATCAACGATTTTCGGCACCCCAGATTGGAGAACACTTCCCACAAGGCTTTGGTGTGGATCAATTTCTTGCGCAATCGAGACGTACGTATCGTTCATCCGGTTCATCACTGTTTGCAAGCTCCACACTTTTCGTGCTTCGTCGAAAAGAGTAACGGCAATGTAATCCCATGCAATGAGTCGCGATGTTTCCTCAGCAAGCGCTCGAACAACCGTATGCACGCTGAAATCTAACTTATACTGATCGCGCATGCGACCAATCGACCTCAATGTTTCGGAGTCAAGCAGCAAGTCGTACTTGTCCGTGTAGCTTCTGATCAATGCGGAGATAAGTTTTGTAAACTGACTGAGCAACGAGAACGTTTCTGGACCAAACACATCATCACTTAAGCTATCGATTGCCAGAACTGCGACCGGATCCCCTTTGCCATTCGCGCTCTGCCGGTAGAAAATCGGAATTCCAAGAAACGTCTTGACCGGCTCAATGGTTTCGTAGTATCCAAGAACCTCGGGTTGCGAAAGCCTGTTCACATCCGTTACAACTTTTGGCTTGCCGCTTATTGCAACCTGACTCACGAGGTCTTCCGCAAGTTCCCGTCTGCGATGAGTCGCGAACCGCTGGCTATCACTGACGTGTGCTTCAAGAACAACCTGGTTCTTTGTTCTATTGACCCAATAGAAGGCAACCGTGTGCGCAAAGTTCACTTCCTTGACAACCGTGAGAACTCTCTTCAACAAGTAGGCGAATTCCGGTTTGGTGCCGGGCTCGCGCTGAGCAATCTCCTCTTCCAACTCTACCAAGGCTGCCATTTCCAACTCGGTTGCCATCGATCGTTTCTCTTCGGAATGACGCTGCGGAACCGGTATTTTCACCGACGTTTCCTCTCGCTCTTGAACTTCGACCTTGTAGGCTTTCTCAACCGGTTGAAAATCATCAAAGATGAGTTTTTTCATTTGACCCTCATGTGAGGTTGATTGGATCAGTCGTTCGATTTCCGATTCTTCCACGCGGTCAACCACCGAACGAATGGAAAAAAAGGCATAGGTAAACAAAGAACCGGAACCCAGAAATGCGGCTAACTTCAGAAGCGTCGCCGAGACAGCCAAACCCACCAAAAACAGAACGACGCCCAACAACACAACGAGTTCCTGCTTTAACGTCATCTTGTCAATCCAGGAACGAATCGTGTCTAGCACACGGGCGTCTGTCATTATCCTTCCGAAGGGTACCTTCGGGCAATTGCCAAGGCCTTTTTGGAACCTCCAAGTTGGCGCAAATTTAGCCTTTTAGTGCCGTAAAGTCAAGGTAAAAAGCGAACTGAGCTGGCCTCCATCATTGAATTAGCAACTCATCACCTTAGGCGACTTCATCCATTCTCGGAGGAGAGGGGTTTGAACTCTTTCGTCTTGCGAGCCGCTCTTTTTTTGCATATGTTTTTGCAAACATCTTACGTTCTTTCAACTTAGTTACGTTCTCCTTCCTCGATGAAAGCTGTCATCATGGCGGGCGGGTTTGGAACTCGTCTGCGACCTTTAACATGTAACATTCCGAAGCCGATGGTTCCGATGGCAAACAGAGCAATGATGGAACATATCATCTTGCTTCTGACCAGGCACGGCATCAAGAACCTCGTGGTAACACTCTTTTACCAACCGGACACGATCTCCGGATTCTTTGGAGACGGTTCCGCCTTTGGCGTTCATCTGCAGTATCGAAAGGCAGATGCAGACTACGGAACTGCGGGCAGTGTGCGTAATGCAAAGGAATTGTTGGATGAGCGTTTCCTCATTATCAGCGGCGACGTTCTCACCGATTTTGATCTCTCAAAAGCAATTCGTTTTCACATCGCCAACGAAGCAAAGGCAACGATCCTCCTCACGCGCGCATCAAACCCATTGCAGTTCGGAGTGGTTCTCACAGATAGCAAAGGTAGAATAACGCGCTTCCTTGAAAAACCATCATGGGGAGAAGTCTTCAGCGATTCGATCAATACGGGGATCTATATTCTCGAGCCTGACGTTCTAGACCTTGTGCCAAAAGGGGAAGAATTCGATTTCAGCAAGGATCTTTTTCCATTGATGCTTGAACGTGAGATGCCGCTCTATGGTTATGTCGCAGAAGGGTATTGGCGTGATGTCGGGAACTTGAGCGAGTATCAAGAATCTCATCTTGATGTTCTACGAGGACTTGTGAATATCCCATTGGAGGGAAAGCAAATTGGGAACGCAGTTGTTGCTGCGAATGCGAAGGTCGAAACAGACCCAAAGAACATCACCGGCAAAGTCATTATCGGAAAGAACACCAAAATTCATAAAGATGTCGTCCTCTCCAATTCGGTCATTGGTGAAGAGTGTGAGATTCTCCCCGGCGCAATCATTCGCAACTCTGTAATCTGGGATGGCACGTTGATCGGGTCGCGTGCAGAGTTACACTCCGACGTGGTTGGCTTCAAATGTATCATCGGTGATGACGCTCTCATCTCCGAGAATGTCTTTATTGGCGATAAGTGCGTCATAGGCAAGAAGAGTCAACTCTACGCCAACATCAAACTCTGGCCTGAAAAGATCGTAGAAGAAGGGGCCAGCGTGACGAAGAGTCTTGTATGGGAAGATCGCTGGTCGAGTGAGTTGTTCACCGACGCGCGCGTAACCGGAATTTCTAATATCGAGATGACACCGGATTTCGGTACGCGACTCGGAGCGGCCTTCGGCGCCATGGTGGGTGGTGGTTCCACTGTGGTCGCGAGCAGAGACTCTGATAATGTTTCCCGCATGATCAACCGCTCAGTGATGTGCGGATTGATGTCGGCCGGTGTTCATTGCACCGACCTTCGCGCTACCTCGATCCCCATTGTGAGACACGAGCTGCAGAGCGGAAAAGAACGAGGCGGCATTCATGTGCGCAAGTCCCCTTTCGACAGGAACCTTACCGACATCATCTTCTTTGACGGTAACGGAAAGGACCTTCCCAGCAATAAGGCAAAATCCGTTGAGCGGTTGTTCTTTGGAGAAGATTTCATTCGAGCCAACTATGAAAAGGTGGGCACGATTACCTTCCCTGAGCGAACGACTCAGAGCTACGTTGAACGCTTTCTTACAGCCATCAATCTTTTAGCAATCCGGTCGGCTGGACTGAAGATCGTGGTGGACTACTCCAATGGTATTGCCTCAACGATCTTTCCGAACATTCTGGGCAATCTGAACGTCCAAGTGGTTGCACTCCACGCTTACTTGGACAGCAAGAGACTAACAAGAACGAAGGAAGAGTTCGGCTCGTCAATGAAAGAGCTTGCCCACGTCGTCACATCGCTGAAATATGATGTTGGTCTGCTGTTGGATGCTGGGGCCGAGAAGATCTTCGCGGTGGACGAGCATGGTTCTCTCATTGACAACGATCGAATGCTGACGCTGATGGCCAAATTCTCCATGATGAGTAACAAAAATCTCCGTGCCATTGCTGTTCCAATATCCGCCTCAGGTGAGATCGATCTTATTGCAACCGAGTTTGGCGTCACGGTCAACAGAACGAGAGAGAGCAACCTGGCCCTGATGGACGCCGCAACCAATAAAGAGATCGGGTTTGTCGGTGGGACGAAGGGGGGGTTTATTTTCAACGAGTTTCTCTTTGCAGCCGATGGGATGTATTCCGTCGCCAAGCTGCTTGAGTGCATGGCGATCACCGGGAAGCGGCTCGGAGAGCTTAACAACGAGTCTCCACACTTGCATTTTGTCAAAAAAAATGTTCCTTGTTCGTGGCATGTAAAGGGCCGGGTGATGCGGCGATTGATGAAAGACACCGAGCGGTTCAGTCGCGACTTGATCGAAGGCGTGAAGATCTATCCACACAATGGCGATCGGCTTACATCTGTTTTCCTGAACCCTGATCGCGCGCGGCCCCTCTTCCATATTAATGCGGAATCCAACGATCAAGCGGTTGCGGAAACGCTCGCTGAGGAATTCGAGACGAAGCTTTCATCCTGGATCAACAACGAAACATGACCCGTCATCCTTTGAAACGACACCTCCATGAAAATCACTGATATCCTCAACGAACATGTCGTCCGAACGAACTTGCCGGGCGCAACAAAGAACGACATCATCAATGCGCTGGTTGATCTTGTTGCATCCCAGGACAAGGTGACGGACCTGGAAAAACTTCGCGAGTCGATCTTCGAGCGTGAGAAGATCATGTCCACCGGTGTCGGATCCGGGTTCGCCATCCCGCACGGCAAGACAGATGCTGTGACAGATATTGTTGGAGCGTTTGCCATCACCGCGCAACCGATCGACTATCAATCGCTCGATGAGCAACCTGTTCGCATCGTCTTTCTTTTGGTCGGCAGGGATAGTATGGTTGGGCCACACATTAAACTCCTGAGCAGAATCTCTCGCATTATGAACAAAGAAGAATTTCGAATGCGCCTTCTTGAAGCGCAGTCACCTTCAGAGATCCTCGAGATGTTTCGCCAAGAAGAGACGAGCTACTTTGAAGTCTAACAATCTTCCACTCTTCACCGATCCACTCCTCGTCTACCTCCTCTTTCGTGATTATTCTACGGAGCGGCACTCGTGAAATTCCGGGCCATTAAGGGTACGAAAGATATTCTCCCCGGCGAGGTCGAACGCTGGCAACAAGTCGAAACGACGGTGCGTAACGTGATGCACGATTTCAATTATAAAGAGATTCGCACACCAGTGTTCGAGCAGACATCTCTCTTCGCGCGTAGCATTGGTGAACTAACGGACATTGTCACGAAAGAGATGTACACATTTCTCGACCGAAGTGAGGAGAGCGTGACCTTGCGGCCAGAAGGAACTGCCTCAACCCTACGAGCCTACATTCAGAACAACCTTGGCGAGCAAAGTTCCCTTACCAAACTCTATTACATCGGCGCGATGTTCAGGCAAGAACGTCCGCAAGCCGGAAGGCTGAGACAGTTCCATCAATTCGGTGCAGAGGCGATCGGTTCATCTTCTCCGTTGCTTGATGTTGAAATGATGCTCCTCCTGCTCGACATTTATCGCCGTCTCGGCATCACCGAATTTGAAGTGTTGATCAACTCTGTCGGATGTCAACGTTGCCGGCCTGCCTACAAGGAACGGCTTGTCACAGAACTTCGAAAGCTTAAGAATGAACTCTCCGTCGAAAGCCAGGGGCGAATCGAAAACAACCCCCTTCGCGTTCTCGATTCAAAAAATGAAGGAGATCGGAAAGCCACAGCAAATGTCCCACTGATGAAAGACCATCTGTGCGCAGAGTGTCGCGAGCATTTTACGCTCGTGCAGGAAACGCTGCAGTCGCTAGAAGTTCCATTCAGCATAAACGGACGATTGGTGCGCGGACTCGATTATTATACGAAGACCGCATTCGAAATCACCAGCAAATCGCTCGGCTCTCAAGATGCGCTGGCAGGCGGTGGACGTTACGACTTGCTCGTTGAAGAATTAGGCGGCAAGCCGACCGCCGGCGTCGGATTTGCGGCAGGCATGGAGCGGCTGATGATCGTGCTCGAAAAAAAGGAACAGGAAGCGACAACTGCAGCCGGACTAACGGTATTTTTCGTCACGACCGACGATGAGGCTCGAACTTGGGCGTTCAAGAAGGCATGTGAATTGAGATCAAAGGGTATCTCGGTTGAACTTGATTTTCTCGGTCGCAGCGTGAAATCTCAGATGCGCGAAGCAAATAGACAGAACGCACGTTACGTCGTTGTCATCGGCGCCGATGAGCTTCAGACGAAGAAGGCGAAACTCAAAGACATGAAGTCGGGCGAAGAGAAAGAAATCTCGCTCGACCAAACATCCCTCTCCTTCCTCTGATGCCGCGTAAGAAAAAACTCCGTGCACCTGAATACAGGTTGAACTTGTTTTACGGTCTGAGCGAGCAAACGAAAGACAATGCGGTGATGGTGCTCGTTCAAACTACTCAGGTGTTCGTCAACTTCAATTACGAGATTCTCCTCCATTCGGAAATCAAGGAAAGAAGGATTACTATTCATATACGAGGTCTTCACGCGCCCTCCCTCGTGTTACCCGCAATGGGTCCGGCACGGGGAAAGCTGGAGCTTCCGCTCGTACGAGGGCGCTACGCGTTGGTCATCAGAAAACTTCAACGAGAAATCAATGAATTTCAAGTAGAGTTCCTACCCAAGCAGATCCGAGTGCAAGAGTCGCCCGAGAATCCATTCATCACAATTACAACCAACAACGCTGATTAGCATCTGGAATAACACACATGTGTCCACGAATCCTTGAAATCGGTCCATTCACGATCTACAGCTACGGCCTCATGCTTGCCACGGGGTTCATCGTTGCAAGCTACTTGCTCTCACTTGAGTTTAAGCGAAAACGAATTGACACGAACCTCGCCGGAAACATTACGCTCATCGCGCTCGTGGGAGGCGTTGTCGGCGCGAAACTTCTGTACTTGATCGAGCACTGGAGCGCGTTCATGGCAGACCCCATCGGAATGGCATTTTCCCCGGGGGGACTTACATTCTATGGTGGCTTTCTTCTGGCGGCGTATCTCATCTTTCTTTACTCTCGCAAGAAAAGAATTCTGTTCCTTTCTGTTGCTGACTCCGCTGCACCGGGGCTGATCATCGCGTACGGCATCGGGAGGCTCGGCTGTCACTTTGCGGGAGATGGCGACTACGGATTTCCGACCGATCTCCCGTGGGGCACAGACTATTCACGCGGGACCTATCCGCCATCTCTGGCGTTTAGAAATTTTCCTGAGATCACCAGCCTGTATCCTCAAGGTATTCCCGATAACATCCTCCTCCATCCAACACCAGTGTATGAGTTTCTCCTGTGCCTGATCATCTTCGGCGTCCTGTGGAAGTTGCGGACAACTCTAAAGCCGAATGGTATGGTCTTCATGACATATCTCGTTCTCGCGGGCATCGAGCGATTCAGCGTTGAATTTCTGAGACTGAATCCGCGCATAGCTTTTGGGCTTTCGGAAGCGCAACTGATCGCACTCGGACTGATGGTGGTCGGATTGGTAGGACTGAACTACCTAAGGAAGAAGTCATGACGATTGTTGAACTTTACTCAAAAGATGACTGCAAGCTTTGCGACGATGTGAAGGCGTTACTGGAAACACTTCACAAGGATTATTCCTTC
>JANONN010000209.1:0-2227 GCA_031420835.1 Ignavibacteriales bacterium
CGATCCGTGCGTTGACAAATGCCGGAGTCATTCCGTTACTCACATCCTTCGTTCCGGCGCTTCCCGCCGATTCGTCACGAACCTTTTCTACAGCGTTCGGAACAACCGGCAGAAGAGGAACCAACACCCTTATTATCGAAATAGACTCCGCTCAAAGTGTCACGGAGCTTTACCGCAGCAACAATTTCTACTCTACTCCCATCTTTGTTGCAACAGACACCGTGCGTCCCAACATAGATATCACCTTCGACGGCGTACGGATTTTGGAGGGTGACTATGTTTCGTCAAATCCTGAAGTTCGCGTCGCTTTGTTTGATAACAGCCCACTTTCGATCACCGATCCGACCAAGGTGACGCTCCGCTTGAATAATCGCCGAATTAATCTCGGCGCTTCACCTGACAGTCTCTTCGAGCCACGTCCGGGTCCTGAGAAAGCGATTGTGGTCTTTCGCCCAAAGCTGACGAAGGGCGAGCATCTCCTTTCAATTCAAGTTCAGGATGCGACCGGCAATAATGCAGACACATCAGCAAGGGAAATCCGTTTTCGCGTTGAGACGCAGGCGAAGTTGTTGAACGTTGTCAATATCCCTAATCCATTTGGTAGCGAAACACATTTCACGTTTAACCTTGTCGGGTCTCAATTGCCCGATGAGCTTATAGTCAAAATCTATACAGTGAACGGAAGAGTGATCAATGAGTTGAAGATTCCACGAGGCGACCTCCGGTTCGGTTTCAATCATATTCGATGGGATGGGCGCGACCGTGACGGCGATGAGCTTGCTAATGGGGTCTATTTTTACAAACTTCTCATGCACGTTGACGGCAAGAGTGCGGAAGTTGTCCAAAAGCTCGCCAAAGTGCGATAAGAATTCGCTTTCGATTTTTCTTTCCCAAAGGACTTTACACCGCAAGGAGGCTTCTTGAAGCTACTGCTCCGTTTGCTCCATCGCTTTATTACTCACATTTCTGCCTTGCACGCTTTTGTCCTTCTCTGCATTTTTCTTCTAACAAGTTCGACTCTCTCTTTCGGTCAAGCCCTTTACTTGCCCGTAAGTCATGAAGTGTATCCATTTCTGCAACGAATGGAGTCTCGTGGGCTTTTGGCAGAATATCGAGATGCCGCCAAGCCCTTATCGCGCAAGACGATAGCAAATCATCTTAAAAAACTTGAATCATCAGAGGATGCGATGACATCCGTCGAGCGGGCCACGTATGAGTTCTTGAAGACTGAATTCGGGTACGAACTGCTCGCGCTGGCTGGGGATCCGGACCCAAGTGAAATCCGCGGCCACGTGTTTTCATTCAAGTTAAATGAAGGGATCATGAACATTGATCTCGTCGGCAAGTACACGTACTCAAGAAGCGAGGGAGAACCTTTGCGGATACAAAGCCACGGCGCGCGAACGTACGGTTATGCCTACAAGGACATCGGCTTCTACTTCAACTTTGTTGACAACCGCGAAGTGGGGAAGAAGTTCAACATCAGCAAAACCCACACACCCGATCCAGGTGTCGTGCTCACACGCTCACATGCAAACTGGATTGAATACAACACCACGGAAGCCCAGTTTACGTATCAGGCAGGAGAGTTCGAACTCGCGATCGAGAAGATGCAAAACGTTTGGGGAGCAGGTCGCCGTGGGAATGTTATTTTGTCCACCAAGGCGCTGTCGTATCCGCAATTCAAGTTGCGTGTGCCACTAACGAGTTGGATGGAATTCATATATTTGCATGCCGACCTAAACTCGAATGTCCTTGACTCGTCCCGCTCTTACAACGCTTCCTCCTCATCACGACGCGAATTCTTTCGTCCGGTCTATCGCCAGAAGTATTTGGCTGCGCACATGATCGAGTTTACACCACTTCATGGTGTTGATTTTGCGATTGGTGAATCAATCGTGTATAGCGATAAGAATCCGCAGTTTATCTATCTCATCCCAATCATGTTTTTCAAGTCGGCAGAGCACTACAATCGAGATACGGACAATGCGCAAATCTTCGGGAGTCTTGACATCAATCTGATGAAAAGACTGAATCTCTATGGGACGTTGTTCATAGACGAAATCAACACCGACGCATTGCTCAATCCAAATGAAGCACGGAATCAGATCGGCTACACAGTCGGAATACAGACATACGATCTCCCTGCTAACAATCTTGAGTTGCTTGTCGAGTACTCACGAGTCAATCCGTGGGCGTACTCTCACAAATTTCCTGCTGCGACATT
>JANONN010000210.1:0-8327 GCA_031420835.1 Ignavibacteriales bacterium
TCAAGAGATTAGGCTGACCGAACCTTGACAAGGTTTCTTAGTCCGCAATTACAATACAACGCGCTGCTGAACTCCCGGCGATGTTTCTGCGTCAGCTCGTGTTCTTCTCCGAGCGTCTTGAAGATCGCGATGCACGCTTTCCGGGCGCCGTCATCGTCGAAGTAACGATCACTTCGAATGACCGCAATGAAGCGTTCTAAGGCTCGCTCGAAATCGTTCTCCCGTAACGCGTGAACGGCACTAAGATATGTCTGTTTGGCGTCAGAGTCCGGAAGACTCTGTGGTGACACCTCTTTCTTGAAGAGATCTGCGAACGTCCTTACTCCATCAGCATTGCCGAACTCTTCGGAGTCCTCCTCAATCGGCTGCAGAGCCTCAATGGTTTTGTCGGGGTCGTCTGGGAGATACGTTTTCGCCAGAAGGACTCTCGCCTTGTGATTGTCAGGTTCTTGCGTAACGATCTCTTTCACCAGTTCACGCGCTTCTTGGCCCTTGCTCTCCGCAAGCATCTGTTCTACCATCTTCATCACTTTTTCAAACTTGCTCGGCACATGCTTGTTTATCCACTCCTTGACCATGTGCTCGGGGAGCGCTCCGGCGAATTCCGCGATAACCGTTCCATCAACAAAAAGTTTGACATTTGGGATGCTGCGGATCTGATATGTTTCTGCCACTGCCGTGAACCGTTCCGTATCAACTTTGGCAAGGGCCCACGTTTCATCGGCTTGGAGGGCGAGTTTTTCCAGAACGGGGCCGAGGACTCTGCATGGTGCGCACCACTCGGCCCAGAAATCCACCAGCACCGGAATCTGCCGGCTCCGTTCGAGAACGTCCTTCTGAAAGTCGGTGATTTCGTAGTTCATGAGAATCGCAGATTTGGCGGATTCACACAGATTCGCACTGATATGAATATCAAATGATTCTACTCTCCCAAACCAGTCGCTGTCATACTGATGCTCACATCAGCGCAAATCTATAAGTATCAGTGTGAATCGGTGCTACTGCGCGTTCAGAATCAACGGCAGTCCATCTTTGCCACCGACGATCACGATCTTGGCGTTGGGAGAGGATGCAAGTTTCTCCGTAGCTTCGATTCCTTTCCACCGCAACAGGTTCTCGCTGATGCCCCGCGCTACGATGTTTTGGAAGTCTGAAATGCCTTGCGCCTCGATCCGCTTTCGATCGGCTTCTTGTTTTTCGCGCGTGAGAACAAATTGCATGCGCTGGCTTTCCTGTTCGGCCCGGAGCTTTTCTTCTATCGCAGCGGTCAAACCGGGTGGTAGGGCCACGCGGCGAAGCGGCGTCGTTTCCATCGTAAAACCACGCGGCGCGACAAGTTTTTCCAGTTCGTTCAATATCTGTAGCGCAAGTTGTTCTCGTTCAGATGTGTATAACGCTCGCGCATCATACAGGGCCGTTACTCCGCGAACGACAGAGCGAAACTGCGGCTCCAGTATAATCTGGACGTAATTTTCACCGATCGTTTTGTACACTTCCGCCGTCTTCTCCGGGTTCATGTGAAACAGCGCGCTAATTTCCAATTGCACCGTCAGCCCTTCCTTCGACGGTACATCCATGACCTCTTTGATCTCCTGCGTCTTGACGGAAAACTTGACCACGCGTGCGAGCGGATTCACAAAATTGATGCCGGCTTTCAGCGTATTGTCCGAGACGGTGCCGAAGAAGTCCACCACGCCGACATAGCCCGCTGGAACGACCGTGAACCATTGTCCCAACGCAAGTGCAGCGAACACGAAGATAGCAGCGGCGGCAACGTTTGCCGAGGTCTTATACATCGCGTTGAATTGCGCTTTCTTTTTGGCGGACTGCCAGGCAAAGAAAGCGCCAATGGCGATGATGATAGAGAGAATGAATAACATAACAGCCTCCTTTCAGGAGTTGGTGAGAGAATTACGTCTGGTTCTTTAAGATCCACGACGAAAGATGTTTGTTGCGCCAGTTCATCATATGGAATTTGGATCGTGATGTTGCTTTAGGTAAGAGCATGGGTTTGTGCCATTTCATTGCGTTTGTTTCTTGTCGGAAGCCAGACTTACGGATTCGGCTCCGGTCATTTTCAACGTCGTCGAATTGACGGGAAGCGACACGCCATTCACTTCCTTCACCACCTTCTCCGCCGTCATCGTTAGAACAACGGTCGAGCCTCGTTCGATCCCTATGTCGAAGTTTTGTTGCCCGCCAGACTGCGGTCGGGCTGGCCCGCCGCCGCCGGGTTGTGGTAAGTTCCAGGAGACATGCAACTCAACGTTCTTCCCGCCTGGGGGCGAGATGATCACAAGCTCGCCTTTGTCAGATTTCAACCGATACTCGATCTCAAGCACGAATATCTCGATTGGAATTCTCACTCGTATGTTCTTAATCTCCGGGGGCAACTGCGGCCGCAAGATGAGACGGGGAACGGATCCGTCAACATAGACGCCAAGGTACGACTGATAGAACGAGCGAACGAACTCCGCAAGTCCCGCCGAATGCGACACCACGGCAGTTGTGCTTGAACCTATTTCGGAAAGCTGAAGCGTTTCTGGGATTGTACCGAGTGGCGTCTCTTCGAGAATCTGTCGAACCATTTGCTCCGTAACCCTGAACGAAAGCCCCGGCATGTCGTAGTATGTTGCCAGGTCAATCCACATGCCGTTCATCCACGGAACGATCCCGCGTGGTGGAGAATGCACCCCGCGCTCATGGACGAGTTCCTCAGTAACACGTTTGAATATCGTGAATCGCTTGAGCGGATTGTCGAGCAGATCGAAGGTGAAGAGAAGCGAAGGATGAAGTTGATCAACCGTCGAATTGTCCGGTCTGAGGTGATCGTAAACGACATTCCCCGCTGGACTGACAAAGAGAGAATTGAAGTTTTGCCCGACGTGGTCGGCAATATCATTCCAGCGGTTGGCGATCTCAGGCTCTCCTGCAAAGGCCGCCATCACAGCCCCAAGCTGAAGTTGCTTGCTCCAAATCGCCTGGATCTCACACGCACGATCGCCACGCGGAGTCTGTTCCCACGTCTCCAAGTTTCCGTGCTTCAAGAAGTAGTTTCTATCAACCCGGTTGCGCAGAGTTCCCTCAATTGATCTCTTAACGGCGGGATACATTTCGCGCATGAAGGTGGTGTCGTTCGAGTGTCGTGCATATTCATATAGCGCGGAAACAAAGAGAGGCGTCACGTCGGCAGCGCCGAAGCTTGGTTTCGCACTCGAGATTGTCGCGGGAAGAAGTCCATACGACGCGCTCCTTGGATCTGTCTCCTGATGCTGAGCGATGAAACGAAGGACCGATCGTGCTTCGGCATAGCGGCCGCCAACAAGCAGCGCTCCGGGAATCGATAAGAGGCAATCTCGAACCCGAATCTCCCCATTCCACGGAAGCCCATGCGCAATCGTTGGCGTGTGAATATTTGTAAGAGCATCCAACGACAAGATAGCCCAGTGAAGAGCTTTGTTGATCCGACTGTCATCTGTCCGAATGAACGGACGTTGAAGAACCTGCTCCATTCTCATCTTTCGTTTAGCAATGAGGGCGGAATGGTCACGGATGACCGACTGCGCCAAACGCACCGTTTCCTCTTCAGAGCTTGCCGTTGCGAAGACAACCGTGAGATTCGATCCTGAAAGAGTTCCAAGAATGTGAGAAGGAGAGATGACATCATCCCGGTGTCGCACATCAGTTTGAATACTTTGCAATGTTAGTTGATCGCTCTGAACGCCGATGCCAATCCAAGATGGAGCGTCCGTTGGCGAGTCTTGACGCCGGCACAGCAGTACATCGCCGACTTGTTTTGTTTCATATGTGCCGGAATCGAAGTACGGCCTGAGCGCGACTTGCGTTCCTTTTATCTTGTCAATCTCAACGATGATCGCATTGACCGAATCGAGCAGCGTGACCGTTTCTTGCACACCTGAAGGATACGCACGTTGGAACTGATGTGGCCACACCATTGCGAGATGAACATCCGGTTTGCTGAGTTTCTTTCCGTCGATTTCCACCTCATAGTCCTGGAGCAACTTGGCTGCCGCAACATACCAGCCGTCTATGGGATTGTGCTCCGCGTTCGTTTGAGAAAGAAGATACCCGCCACCCCTGTTCGTGAACGCAATCTGGCGTGACTCGCCATGCACGTCAATCCGCAGCTCATCAAGTGTCACTGGCGTGTCGAGAGCGACGCTCGCACAGCCGAGAAGTAGGAAGAAGAGAAAGGGAAGTAGTTTGCGCGACATGAAATGGTCAATCTTTGCACATGCAACCTAAACAAAAATGGGGTGGAGTGCAATGCAAATGGGATGAATGCGTTCAGCATATCGGTCTGAACTGCCATCAACCTTACTGCTTCAAAAAAACATTTTTGCTATCTTGTGCTCAAGCGAAAGGAATACGAATGATCCACACAGCCATCGAAGCGGCGCTCGAAGCCGGACGGTTTCTGAAAATGAACGTCGGCAAGGTGAAGCAAGTCGAAAGAAAACATGGGGAAGAAACTAACCTCGTGACCGAGGTTGACCGAAAGTCGGAAGAGATGATCATCTCAAGGATCAAGCGACGTTTTCCGCACCACGATTTCCTTGCTGAGGAGTCGGGGAGTCATAACAAGCAATCCGAATATCGATGGGTGATCGATCCGTTGGACGGAACGACCAACTTCACACACGGGTTTCCGATCTTTTGTGTCTCCATTGCGTTGGAAGTGAAGGGCGAAGTCGTGCTTGGTGTTGTGTTCGACCCGAACTCAGAAGAACTGTTCACAGTGGAGAAGGGGAGCGGCGCGTTCTTGAACAATCGGCCCATTCGTGTCTCAACAATATCGAAATTGCGGGAGAGCCTTGTTGTGACCGGATTCCCTTATACGATTAGGAACAATCCAGGTAACGCGGTGCAGCACTTCACCAACTTCTTGATGGAGGCACAGGCGGTGCGACGACTCGGCTCAGCGGCTCTCGATCTTTGCTATGTTGCCGCTGGTCGTTTCGATGGCTATTGGGAAGTGTCTTTGAACCCGTGGGATATGGCTGCGGGGGTGTTGCTGCTCGAAGAGGCAGGAGGCAAGTTCACAGACTTTCGAGGCTTCCCATCAACGATCTACAACCAGAATGTGCTTGTCACAAATGGGTTGATTCACGAACAGATGGTTGAAGTTTTGAAGAGGGGGATGAGCAAGGCCGGAAATGGTTCAGCAGCACAATAGCAAGAAGGAGGGTAACTACTCAGCATACTATCTGATTGAACGTTTTTAATAGAACACACACGGAAATTCCATGGAATCCCACTCTAACTCTCCCCTATGAGGGGAGAGGATTTTTTTCTCTCAGCTCAAAACTGAAAATGCAAACTGTCCCCCTCTTAGGGGGACTACCCGCCCGAACGCAACAGGCGGGCGGGCAGGGGGTCTTCACTAAGATGTCCACACTTCTTTTGGTGAAGACGCTGAGCAGTTACGAAGGAGGACTCTTTGGGAATTGTGGAGCTATCGCACGACGGGGAGTTGTCAAGAGTCGTTTTGCGTGATGAGTGATGAACGTCTTTCACCTCAGACCTAAAAGCGCGAACGAAAACTTCGGATTGTGTCGTCAGTCCCGACAGCGTCGGGACTCCTGACGACAATCGCGGCATGGCAGTCGTTAGACAGTTCGATGTTGAATCGTTCCCCGCTTGTCCTTACGTGGCGCCGATTTGCGAACAGCCTTTCGCTTTCCAGTGCCTGGCATAGTGGTAATGATCGCCCGAAGCACCGCATTCACTGACTCCGGCGTCGTAAAGACTTTGGAAACGTCCGGCTCAAGAATAACGATAAGGCGGTCTTTGGCAATCCGGCTAGCAAAACGATTCGGACGTGCTTTCCGATAATCAAAATCGTATTCGGGAAGCAACTCATCCGAAACGCTAGGGCGGGCTTTGGGAATTCGCGTGTTCTTCATATTTTCTGCGTTCCTTCTTGGTTGCTCGACGTGCGCTAATGATACGAATCACCTCTATGATGCGCTCGACAAAAGACACCAACAATAGACGGTTGTGCATGGAATGGCCGATGATGATTTCTCGGTTTTCGTCCTCGCCAGAGTGTTCTTCGTCATCGAAGATGTACGCCAACGCATCGCTGAATACCGTGCTGGCCTCATCGAAACTGACCTTGTGTTTCTTGAGGTTTGCTTTCGCTTTGTCTTCATCCCACTCAAATTGTACAAACATATAAATTGCCCCACACTTTGCTGCTTGGTCGCGCTAGGTTCGCCGCCGGGCCACGAACGTGGAGAGTTTCTGTTACTGGCTCCTCAGAAACAAGTCGAGAGGATGCGAAAGTGCCGAGTTTTCACATCGAGAACCTGATTCCTAAATTATCTTCACCAAATCCAAGCCAATCAGCGCAAGGATAAGAAGCATGAATAGTCCAAACGCGCCGAGAACGCCGAGATAACCGAGATGCTGCTTCGTTTCCTCCATATCAATTTCCATGCGGGGCAGGGTTCTTACTTTGATGTCGCCGGTAACATTGACCTGGCAGGCGAGTCGCATGGATGGAGTCACTTTCCTTTTCAAAAATAATCTCCCCGCGATCAAGTGTTCTTCTTCCGATGTCCGAGCGTTTACTCCTTTTCCCTCCACAATCTCAATGACGTCAGAGCTGCACGGAAACTTCACCGGCCCCAGTTCCAGATTCAAATGAAAAACGCGTTGGAGTGGCTTGTACAATTGAATGCCACTCTTGAGTGCGGCCTTCCGGATGTTTGTCCCGGGAAGAACGTCTAAGGACTTGTGCTCGTTCTCGAAATGAATCGCTGGCATGAACAGGGAGTCTCCCGAAGTTAGAAGTGTTGGGTCGTGTGCAATTATTGTTCGTACCGCTTTGCTGCACCGGGCGGAATTGTGTAGATATAACTTTGAAGGTATTCTAGGTTTCGTTCCTTTTCGTCAAGGTCCATCATGAGCAAGTCGCGGAGTGACACAACCCCGATGAGTTGCTCGCCTGAAACGATCGGCAGATGGCGGCAATGTGCCTGCTGCATCTTCCGAAGGCACGATTCAAAGCCCTCATCGGCATCTGCGACAACGATCTTGGAGGTCATCACGTCCGCAACGGTGGTCTTAGTAGGATCGAGTCCTTTCGAGATAACGCGCGTGACAATGTCCCGCTCCGAGAAAATTCCCACAAGCCGATCCCCCTCCACGATCGGAACAGCGCCAATGTTCTTCTCTGCCATGAATGTGGCGACCTCGATGACGCTTTTCTCTTTTCCGATTGAATAGAGTGGACGCTCGTTGATTAGCTCTTTGATCGATTTCATACAGCACCTCCTTCATTTGATTGGAAGGATTTTCGTCACCTGACAAGCCGTGTGGTGAGCTTGTCGAACCACCGATGTCATTGAATGATAATACCAACTTTTTCAGTGCGTCGCAAGAACTCGGTTGTGCGAACTATGAATCTCCACTTACGACTTTTTCTTAATGTCCCCACTCTCGAATCCCCTTCTTATCGATCACCTTTAGAATCAAGCGCTGCGGCGGAGGTTGCGTGGCTCCGACTCGAAACGATGCCGTAATTCGTTCTTTTACCTCCGAAAGAGTGTCTTCTCGATCCGTAAGAACGATGGCGAGTGTGTCCCCGCTCTCTACGCTGTCGCCAACTTTCCTTTTTAGAATGATGCCAGCTTTTGGATCGATGGTATCGTCTATCTTCTGCCGCCCTGCGCCGAGCAGAGTTGAGGCAAAACCCATTTCAAGCGCGTCAATGTCTGTGACGAATCCGCTCTCTGCGCTTTTGATCTCCACGGAATGCTTGGAAAGAGGATAACGTTGAAGGTTCTCGATTGCATCCACCTGACCACCTTGCGCTTGGACAAGTTCGAGAAACTTGCGATACGCCGCCCCGTTACGAATCGCTTCTCTGCACCGTTGAATCCCTTCATCGATGGTGGATGTTTTCTTTCCTAACATCAGCATGGCGCCGCCGAGGACATAGGTTAGCTCCATGAGGTCGGCAGAGTGATCTTTCTCTCCGCGTTCTCCGCGAAGACACTCGACGCATTCAACCGCTTCGAGCCAGTTGCCAATCGTCATGCCCAAGGGGTGACTCATTTCGGTGATGAAGGCAATTGTCTCCTTCCCAAATTCATTGCCGATCTTCACCAACGCCTCTGCAAGTTCAAGGGACTTTTCCATCGTTTGCATGAAAGCACCCCGGCCGGTTTTCACATCGAGCACAAGGGAGTCGATTCCTTCGGCGAGTTTCTTACTCATGATACTTCCTGCAATAAGAGGAATGCACTCAACAGTTGCTGTCACGTCCCGTAGCGCGTACATTTTCTTGTCCGCTGGAG
>JANONN010000211.1:0-2015 GCA_031420835.1 Ignavibacteriales bacterium
GCCTCAAAGATTCTTCGCTTCCTCTCCTGATCCACCTCCAGCAATATCTCTTCGTAACGCAGAGAAAGAAGCGTGGCCAAATATGGCTCTTCCGCTTCAAGCGAAAGGATCTTTGTCGTCTCGTGTAACCGTGAACGGATCTCCGACTCCGGCGTGTCCAAACCGATGCGCAGGAGACTCTTGAGAAATGTATTCCAGAGATAGTATGGTGTGCTTGTTTCGAAGCTTGAACATGTCCCTTCACAAACGGACATGCCTTTCTTTTGAGCTCGGGACACAAGTTCATTTTTGAGTCTTGTCTTCCCAACGCCGGCTTCTCCTTGAATGAAGATGCGAGCGCTCCTTTTCTCAAACACACCTTGGATTGCATGTTCGAACAACCCAAGCTCTTTTTCACGACCAACAAATGCTCCACCACCGATTGCCCTTCGACCCGGCTCGATTCCAACCTTCAGCGAGCGCAACGGATAGACCGTGATCTCTCCTTTCTTCCCCCGGATTGCGACCGTTCGCTTTGGTTCGACTTCGATCAGATGACTCACCAGCTTGTGTGCCTCGGCACTGATGTAGGCACCACCAACAGGAGCCTCCTCCACAACTGCTGCCGCGACATTTATGACATCCCCCACAACAGAATATCCCCCCTCCTTGCCTCCTTCAACACTCCCTGCGATGACCATGCCGCTATGAATACCGATATTCAGTTTTAACTCCGAGGGGATCTGTGTGACACCGAGTGAGTTAAAGCGATTCATATATGAGATCATCTCTTGAGCGCACAAAACGGCGCGTTCCGGGTCGTTCTCATGAGCAATCGGCGCTCCAAAGATCGCCATCAGTTTCTCTCCGACAATTCGATCGGTCATCCCTTCGAACCGTTGGATAATCGAGATGAGTCCTTGGAAGCATTCGTTGAGTCCGGTCGAAAGAACCTCAGAATCAATTTCCGCTCCAGCATCATCGGCGAGCACTGAAGCGAAGAGAATGGTGACAGGTCGTCGTTCCGCTTCGAATCGTTGCTGCTCAAGTTTCTGGGCAATCGCTTCTCTGGTTTCAACGCCGGCTTCCATCTCTTTTTGAATTGCACGTAACTCTTCAATGATCTCTTTTGCACTCGTGAACCGCTCGGCCCGTTCCTTTCTCAGACACTTCTCAACCAGTTTTTCAAGTCGGCTGGGAATCTCCGGTTTCAGCGTTTTAACCGAAGGTGGGTTTTCATGCAAAATGAGATAGAGGGTGGCTTGTTCGTAGTCGCTGCGAAATGGTGACTTTCCCGTCAACGACTCGTAGAGAACTACTCCGAACGACCAAATGTCCGTTCTCTCATCAACTTGTTCACCACGCGCCTGTTCAGGCGACATGTACGTTACCGTTCCCACCGTCAATCCCGCCTGAGTGATGTGGGCCTTCCCTTTCATCTCGGCAATGCCGAAGTCCATGATCTTGACAATGCCATCGCCTGTGATGATGATATTCTCCGGTTTGATATCGCGATGGACGATCCCTTTTGTGTGAGCTGCGTGGAGCCCATTCGCTATTTGGACAAAGTACAAAAGCGTGATAGCAGGCGACATATTCCAGGTTTCAAGTTGACGAAGCATTTTCCCCTCCACGTGCTCCATCACGATGAAATACGCGTCGTCAGCTTCCTCTAGACCATGAATTGTGCATATGTTTGGATGGGAAAGCGCAGCAGCGATCTGCGCTTCGCGGAGGAAGCGGTCTTTGTCGGTTTCACTGAGTGAGGTTCGGGACGGAAGCGCCTTGAGCGCAACAAGCCGGTCAAGTTTCGTATCTTGGGCTTTATAGACAATGCCCATACCTCCCTCTCCGAGCTTCTCTAAAATCTTATAATGAGATATTGTTTGGCCGATCATGATTGCCTCCGGTTCAAAAAAGCTGACCCATTTTTCATTTCCCTCTTAGCAATGGGGGAAAACAAATGGGGTCGATGAGTGTGTGCGATGAGGCGGTTGAGCTGCGTGTCTTGGGCTTTATACACAACGCCCATTCCG